>JASFSK010000435.1:0-4861 GCA_050114455.1 Desulfobacterales bacterium
GATACTCTGCATTCCCCGAAGCGTGTAGTCAAATTAAACCCAATAGCAGCCTGTACAAAAATCATTGTGTATGCAAATGCCTGGTCAATTTCTCCTCACAATATGCTTCGGTGTCCATCACGTAGTGTTCTTGCAGCGACTGTAGTTGATGCAAAAGAAACATCAGCACAATACTGATTAAAAGGGCGATCAGAGTTGAGTTGAAGGCCACGCCCAAACTGGTGGTGACATCGAAAATGTCCCCTTCAATCGCTTTGTGGGCCTGCCCCAAAGCTTGCCCGATGCCCCGTACGGTCCCGATAAATCCCACCGAAGGAATCGCCCAGGCAATGTAGCGGATCATGGACAGATCAGATTCCAGCCGTTCGGCCTCCGCTGCACAATAAGCATGTGTGGCACTGGCGGCATCCTGGATATTTCGGGTGGTGCTAAACCTGTGCAAGGCAGCCAGCAGCGCCCTGGGGAGCAACGCGTTTCGCTGTTGGGGCGGCAGGGCCTGAATCTGGCGAGAAAGACTGCGGGTATCCTCGGGCAGAATTCGTACCGCCTCCGCCAGCGGTATCAGGTCTTTGTGTAACAGCGCACGATGCCGGATAGCTACAATACCCTTATAGGCCATGATCGCCATTGCCCAGAGCATGAGAATGAAACAGGCCTCCTGTTCATAGTCTTTTATTAGAACATATACGGAACGTTCCGTAACCTGTGATTGGTTCTCATCCAACATGGCGGCCTGGTTGGCCAGAATTGCATCTGCTTTCGGGCGGATAACGGCCACATAGGCGGCGTGCACAATGATGATAAACAGTATCAGTGAGAACAGCTGGTAGATGAATTCAAATGAGACGGGGAAGTTCTTTTTCATAGAATTATTCCGTTGTCCGTATTTTCGCTCTAAACGTTTAAATCGTTGAGAGCGTTCAGATCAGTATCATGGTTGAATAAAACTGACTTCTGTCATCAGATTTTTGTCTTCAGTCCTCTTTTTTTGCGTGCTACGAATTCGACATTCTCTGCGCTATGCCCCATGCTCTCTGCGCTATTGCGTCCTCATATATCAACCGGAAAATCCACCGCCTGCTCTGCGGCTATTTCTTCTGACGGTTTAAAAGATTTCAAAGGTGCCGGTTCAGATTTTGCCGATGGGTCCATGTCGTCGGCCTCAGGCTCGGTTTCCGGTTCGATTTCCTGAGCCCTGTCATCGTTTTCCGTCTGAGCTTTTTCCTGTGCTGCGGTCTTATCCTTTTCAGCCAGTATCGTCTGATGTGATCTCATATTGGCGGCGGGTATGATGTCCACTTGATTGACCGGACCTATCCCCAGCGTCATCGGTGTGATTGTGATAAGTGTCAAAACAAGCGATGCCGATATGATTTTGCTTGACTGATTTTGAATGATTTTAGGCAATTTGGATTCCCCTTGTCCACATTATTTTACACCTGTTCGTTGGTTCGACGTTCCAATGTTCAAGGTTGAATATTTTCGAATCTGTAGGAAATCACAGTCGATTTAAGATCTCAACCTTTAGTTTTGGGCTAACCTTGTAACCCCTTGGGTGTGTTAGCCATTGAACTCGGAACCTTTGAACCTCTGAACACTTGGCCTATTTTAAATACCGGCAAACACGAAAACCCAAATCCTGACGCTTTGAGTTGCTGTAATCGCGGTAGGAAAGCCGCAATTCACTGATGCCGGCGTGCCGCCAGCCGGCTCCCCGGACGACATGATGTTTTCCGTTTTTAGGCCCCACGGGGTCGATATACACCTTATCAATGCGATAAGGATATATCGAGTAATAGTCGTGTGTCCATTCCGCCACATTACCCCCCATATCGTGCAATCCCAAGGCGCTGGCCTCAAATTTTCGTGGCGGTGCAGTGGCCGCGAAACCGTCATTATATGTTTTTAGGTAATAGGTGAGCAGGCCCTTGGCGGAGATGTCCGCAAAATTTCCGGCCCTACCGGTTGGTGGGAATTTAGTACCCCAGGGATATTTGAGGGCCTTGCCGTTGCTATTGAAACGGGCGCAGTATTCCCATTCGGCCTCGGTGGGCAGTCGATATCCAGTGCCCAATGGGTTGTCAACGATCAGATTGTCACCGCGTTTGACATAGACGGGGGGCAATGATTCTTTGACGCTCAACCAGTTGCAAAATAGGGCCGCCTGCTCCCAGGTCACGTCCACAACGGGCAATAGATCCCGGTTCAGGCTGTGTCCACTGACGGCGCCGGAGTTGTGTCGGGCCATAAATTGTCTGAATTCCACGTTGGTGACTTCCCGGATCCCCATGTAAAACGGGCGTTGCAATTTGACGCTACGCAAGGTCTCATTCGAACGTCGCCCTTGTTCCCGGCGTGACGATCCCATGGTAAACTGCCACCGGGGCTGAATCAATTTAAGTTTATAGCCGTTTTTGGCGGTGATAATATTGGCTGAGGTCTTTTCAGCGGTATTCAGCTTCATCAGGGTGACGGCAAGTTCCTGGGGAAATCCGGGTCGGGGGGTGATGCGGGTGCGGTAAGGTTGGTAGCCTTTTTTTTTGATTTCCAGCTGCTGTTCGACGGCCATTAGTCGCAATTTCTGTTTGGCCCTGCCCATTTTTTTGCCATTTACCACGACTTCGGCATCTGCCGGGGTGATTTTGAGATGAATAACCCCCAGCCTGGGTTTTAACTTGACGGAAAGGGTTTTTAAAGCCCCACTGCCGACACTAACTTTCTGGTTTACGGTTTCATACCCCGCTTTGGACAGCTGAATCTGGTGGGCCGTGTTTGCCGACAAGTTTAATTCGGCGGGGGTTTGGCCGGCGAAAACATTTGAGAGCATGACATTGGCACCGGAGGGAATCGTTTCAACTGTCAGAGTGCCATCTGCAGGTTCCAAACGAACGAGGTCTAGCACCTGGGGCTGATTGGCCCCTACAGCCAGGCGAGTACGCCATATTTTATACCCTTCAGCCTTTAGCTCAATGTCATGATCGCCTTCAAGAAGTTCGATTGTCAGTGGTGTGCTGCCAGCCGGATTACCGTCAACCAGCACAGGGGCGTTGGCGGGAATGGACGCGATAGTAATGTCGGACCACGCCGGTACCAGCGTATAGTTAAACGTTTGATGAATACCGCAGCCCTCTATGTCAATTTGGTTGACCAAGGGACGGTATCTATCGGTGCGAATCTCCAGGCTGTGTCGACCGGGAGGCAACTCCAGATCTGCGACCGGGCCCTTTACAACCTCTTGCCCATCAACGGAAACCTGAAATTCCTCTACCATGATTGTCGGGTTGTCCATGCGGTGGGCCTGAAGTGACAATCGCCCCGGCAGTTTTGTCATCGAAAATTTTAATTCCTGGTTTTTTTCTTCGCCCACAGCGATCCGTTTGCTGAGCATTTCGAAACACTGCCTGGTTGCCTCCAGGCTGTATTGACCTGGTCTCATCATAAAGTAAGAGCCGATCCTGGGGGCTGCAATGCCGCCTTTAATTGAGATAGTGTCCGGTTGGGGCTCGATATGGATGGCCACATGCCGGGCCGTAAATACAAACCACAATGCAGATCCCAGCAGAATGCACAACACTGTAGCGGCAACTAATATCAACCACTTCAGAAATGCGCCTGTTTTGCGGGGTCGGCCGCCGCGGCCCCGGCGAAAGGAAACCGGCTTGATTTCTACCGCCGTGCTGGCGCGGTTTTTAATTCCGGAATCGGGTTTCAAATTTTAACCTTGCATTTGACTGTGATGCGCAATGATTGCAGGCCGGGTTTGACCACAATTTTCTGTCGGACATCCTGATATCCATCGCGAGTCCCCACAACGGTGTAAGTGCCCGGGCGAAGCTCCAGCTCGTGCTCTGAAAATCGGCCCAATTTACCAACCTTGTAAACGGCAACGCGGGTGAGATTGTCCGACTCGATGGCAATTTTAACCGGAATTTGGGCGACATTGACCAGCTGCTCAAGCTGCCTAATTCTATCGGACAGTTTTGGCCCGCGGGGATTGATTGCCTTGGCCTCCTCGACTAGAAGGACTGCATTTTTGAGCTGACTGTCCGAATCAAGGATCTGGGGCTTGGCCAGAAAAAATCGGATACGTTTGTCAATTTTAATTTGTTTCAGGGCCCGTTCTTTGCCGCGAACGGCAAATTGTAAATTTTTATCGATGTCAAGGACGGCTAGGTAGGACTTTAACGCCGCTTGCCAGTCTTCGGATCGTTCGGCTTTTTGTGCCGCCTGGCGAAGATTTTCAATTTTAGACAGCCGGATTGCCTGATCCACCTGAAATAAGGCGTCGGATACTTCGCGGGATCCTGATTTCAGAGATTTCGCTTCTATCAGCCGGCTCCGGGCCAATTTATACTCCTTGCGGTGAAAAGCCGCCAGCCCATCAGACATCAATTGCTGAAACTGTTTTTCCTCGATCAGGTTATTTACGCGATTTAAGCCCTGACGCGCCTTTTCGGAATCCGGATCGAGTTTCAGGGCCTTGCTGAAGTCAGACCTGGCTTGAGACCAGGCTTTATTTGTTTCATGTTGACGGCCAGACTCAATCAGTTCCATCACGGTTCCAATGGTCTCAGCCCGCTTCATACCCTGTCGGGCTGCAGCATCGTCGGGCGCAATCTTCAATGCTACAGAGAAATTACGCTGGGCCAGGGTGCCGTTTCCGCTATCGAGCGCCCGATTGCCCTCCATCTTCAATCGTTCCAATGCCGCCTCAGTGCGACCGGTCATATCTGTGGCCAAACTTGTTGCCTGGTCATACAGATCGGAAGCCATGCGATATTGGTTGCCCATAAACTGCGCATCCGCTTGCCGTCCCAATTCGGCCATTTTGAGGTAGGTTTCAGCTCCCCATTCCGCTGCG
>JASFSK010000436.1:0-4854 GCA_050114455.1 Desulfobacterales bacterium
GCTTTGATAAATATTATAAATCGAATCTCGAAAAATTGCGTTCTGAAGATTATTCGGAAAAAGCCAGTCAGTACCACGAGATTATCAGTCTGTTTTTTTATTATCTGTTTCGAAAGTATGCCCGCAGGCAGGTCGATCGCCTGCTGGAAACCAGAATCATTTAAGCCAAGGAACATCAAACATCAAATGTCCAAAATTTATTTTTTAATGTAACGGATTAATAAATAAAAATAACTTATTAATAATATATTTAAATCATTTCCTGTCATCTAACATCTGCATTCCAATTTCTGTTTTCTGTCATCTAAACAAGTTAATGTGAAGAATGATGAGAGAAATAAAATTTCGCAATATCGACGACATTGAAGAATTTGAAACCACTCCAATTGAGGAACGTCTGACGGCCTTCAATACCTATGAGATGATCAAGAACGGCGCTGCCATTGATCCGGAAGAAATCGGTTTGGTGTGCATCAAGGGGCCGAATGTTTTCAAGGGATATCTGGATGAGGCCCACAACTGTGGCACCTGGCCCAAAGAAGGCTGGCTGAACACGGGGATTTGGGAAGATTGGATTCAGACGGTTATTTTTGGCTGACCGGCCGCACAAAGGAGCTTATTATCCGCGGCGGTCACAACATCGACCCGGCAATCATAGAAGACCCGCTTTACCGGCTGCCGGGTGTTCAGGTAGCGGCTGCCATAGGCCGTCCGGACCCCCATGCCGGATAGATTCCATTGGAGCTTTGAATAAATATCATTTTGGCGCAATGGAAGCGGCTTCCAGCCGCGATGAAGCGATGTTGGCTATCGCACAACCATTTTTCGCGGGGGATTTGAGAATAGCCTCTAGAAGAGGCTCGGGTCCCCTCTGCTGGTGGCCGCTGATTTTTAACCTTTGAACCCTTGAACTCTGAACCTGAAACCGCGTAGTTTATGTTTAAACATGATCATGCAGCCAAGACAAAAATTTTCAACGTATGCCTAACTCCAGCCACCCGAATCTTCTGACCGGAAGTCTTACCAAACATATCATTCGCCTTTCACTGCCCATGATCCTGGCCATGCTGTTTCAGACCGGCTTCAGCGTCGTCGATATGATATTCCTTGGAATGGTCAGCCCGGAAGCAATCGCTGCCGTTAGTATCGTATTCCCGGTCATTTTCTTTTTTGTTTCTTTTGCTATGGGGATCGGGGCCGGTCTGACATCGTTTGTCGCCCGGGCTTTCGGTGCTGGTGACACTGAAAAAGCCGGGCGAATCGCAGCCAACGGGCTTGCCCTCAGCTTCGTCATATACGTTTTGCTTGTCGTCACCGGATTTCTTTTTGTCAAACCACTATTTATCTTGCTTGGTGCCGGACCGGATATACTCGACGCCGTGCTGGATTATTGCCGCATCATTTTTATCGGCTTCATATTCATATTTTTGGGTGCTTTCAGCAACAGCATCATCCGGGGCGAAGGCGATACCAAAACCCCCATGAAATTCCTGATTATTCAAACAGCCGTAAACTTTGTGTTGGATCCGCTTTTCATTTTTGGATTCGGCCCTATTCCGGCAATGGGAGTCAGAGGCGCTGCTCTGGCGCTGGTGATATCACGAATCGTATGGGTCACCCTATGTGTCAGTTATTTTGCCAGCGGCAAATCCCAGGTGAAACCCGCATTCAGAAACTTCCGCTTTGAATGGAATTTATTGAGGGAAATACTAAGGGTCGGAATCCCTTCAACCATCACTTTCCTGAGTTCATCCATCGGTTTGATGCTTTTTATGAAGCTGGTGTCGAGTTATGGTTCCCTGGCCATCGCGGCTTTTGGCATCGGGGGACGAATTGAAAACATTGCCATTCTCCCGGCATTGGGTATGTCCGGTGCTGTCCTGACGATTGCCGGCCAAAACTATGGCGCCGGAAATATTGAGCGTACCCGTGATACCATTAAATATGCGATGTTATTAATATCGATCTTCATGATCTCACTTGCAGTCATAGCACTCTCGTTTGCCGGGCCGATTAATATGGTTTTCACCAGGGATGTCCGGGTGATTGCGATCGGCATCGGCTTTCTTTTTTTCAGAGCGCCTTTTTGGCTGCTAATGGGCGTTCGGATAATGATCGGTGCCGGATTTAACGGTGCCGGCAAACCCAGCGTGGGGTTGCTGACACTGCTTTTTGGCCTGTTTGTCATGGGACTGCCGACATCCCTGATGCTCAGGAATGTTATGGGGCTGAATGCCGTCTGGGCGGGATTATCGATTGCCAACCTTACGGGAGCGGCCGCGGCATATATCGTTTATCGCCGGTACTTTGCAGCTTCCCAAGGTACCTACCGTAATTTCGAACCGAATAAGGTCACATATACTGCACCAGAAAAATAGAAATGGCTGACAAACAACGAAAATTGGGGTATCATCACGCCCCGGATTATCGATGGTCCAAAAGTTTATGATGATTGAATTAGCCCCGAACATATATTACCTGCCCGGCGAGAATAACTCGCGCTTTCCGTACTGTGCTTGTCTGTATATCAAGGGTAGGGACAGACGGGTGCTGATCGATGCCGGGATGGGACCTAAAAAGATGCCGCCGGTGAAGAAATTGGGCATTGATTTGCTGATCCTGACCCACTGCCATATCGACCATCGCCTGACCCGAACGGAAATACCGGATGTCCCGGTGTGGTGTCATGAAAAAGAGGAAAAATTTTTACAGAACAAAGATCAGTTTTTCACTGCCATGGGATTGAAAAGAAGCGGCCTGGAGTTAGACGAATTATTTGGTTTTGCTCAAGGAAGATTCGGGGTCAAAATTGAGCAAAGCTTAAAGGATGGCGATCGCTTGGATTTAGGGGGTATTACTCTGGAGACCATCCACACGCCTGGTCATACACCCGGCCACATTGCGTTCTTCATTCCGGAGTATAAATTGCTCTTTTCGGGAGACATCGATTTAACGACCTTTGGACCGTTTTATGGGCATGATTTCGCCGATATCAACGATTTTCTTTCCTCCATTCGGAGATTAAAGCAAGTAGAGGCCAATATCGCAATCAGCGGTCATGCCGGCCCCTTTAACGGCAATTTGTCTGAAAGATTCACCGTATACGAAAAGGTCATCCACCGCAGGGATGGTCAGTTGCTGGAAAAATTAGACCGGCCAAGATCCATTGAAAGCTTTAGGGGCCGCCATCTTTTCTACAAGTCCTACCCGGACTTTCCGGATTTGATTCGCTGGTTCGAGCTGGTCCATATTGAAAAGCATTTAATGAGACTAAGAACCCTGGGCAAAGTCCGGCGGAAAGATAGTACATGGATAAAATGCTGATGTTAAGGATAGGTTTCAGGTTTCGGGTGTCTGGTTTCAGCCCAGCCACTGACACCTGAAACCTGACACCCGAAACCCAAAAGTCTTAGGGCTGAAGCCTGAAGATGTTAGACCAAACTACCAGGAGCATAAATGAATGCTGCAAATACTCACCAAACGGATAGCGAAGTAAAAATCGTCCGCACCACCTCCACCTTTGACTGTGGCGGCCGATGTCCGATCCGTCTTCACGTAAAGGACAACAAGATCCTAAGAATAGAAGGGGACGACGCCGCAGAGCCCGACCAACTGCGCACTTGCCTGCGATGCCGGGCGTTTCGGCAGTATGTTCATCACCCGCAAAGACTAATGTTTCCCCAAAAACGCATCGGTAAGCGCGGTGAAGGCAAATTTGAACGGATTTCCTGGGATGAAGCCCTGGAAATGTTGGCCGGCGAATTGAATCGGGTGAAGGAAGTTTATGGAAACCGGGCCATATTCCTGGCCACCGGCGGGGGTTATCTTGCCGGTCTGCACAACGGCGGTCTGGCAGCACAGCGTCTGCTGAATCAGTATGGCGGTTGTGTCACCCACTACGGCAACATTTCCTCGGAAGGTGCTGTCTGGGCCTCGCTGACCCAATATGGATCCGTTATGGTCGGACACAGCCGGGAGGACCTGCTCAATTCAAAATTGATTATCCTCTGGGGATGGGATCCGGCCCGCATGATATCGGGCACCAATACCATGTATCATGTCATCAAGGCCCGCGAAAACGGCGCCAAGGTGATTGCAGTCGATCCGCGCTACCACGACACGGCCGCGACTGTGGCCGATCAATGGATTCCGATCCTGCCCGGTACGGATACGGCCATGATGGTGGCCATGGCAAATGTCATGATCAGGGAAAACCTGCACGATCAGCCTTTTCTGGATAAATATAGCGTCGGATTTGACAAATTTAAGGCATATGTTCTTGGGCAGGAAGACGGGGTTGAAAAGACGCCCCAATGGGCGGCGGAAATCTGCGGCGTTCAAGCGGAAACGATCATTCGCCTGGCCCGTGAATATGCCGGGACTCGGCCGGCAGCCCTGATGGACTGCCAGGGACCAGCCCGCAGTGCCATGGGGGAGCAGTACAATCGCTGTGCCGCCACGCTGAGTGCCATGACCGGCAACGTCGGACGCCCGGGCGGCAGTGCCTGCGGCGGATTGATGGGCTTGCCCATCGGCCATATGTTTCGCATGTCCGCCATCCCTCCCGGCAAAAACCCATTCGAGCTGGACGGTCCCAAGGTCAAAGGTACCCTCGACATTCGCAAGCGGGTCATCAAACGCATTCACGTCAATAAAATATTTGATGCTATTCTCGAAGGAAAACAAGGGGGCTACCCGGCCGATATCAAATTAATGTGGTCCATGTGCAACAACTATCTGAATCAAACCGGCAACAGCAATAAAGCCGCCCGAGCCTTGCAGAAACTTGAATTCTTTTGCACCCAGGAATTGTTCATGACAGCCCAGGCGCGTTATGCGGATCTTCTGCTGCCG
>JASFSK010000437.1:0-4852 GCA_050114455.1 Desulfobacterales bacterium
GGTAATTGACGCCGTCAAAGATGAACTCATTAATTTGCCCGAAATCAAGGAAGTTGACATAAATTCGGTCACCGGGACCTTAGTTTTGCGATACAATTCTGAAAAGATAGATGCGTCCATCGTCTGCGGCATACTGCTAAAGCTTTTAGGATTAGAGGATGTTTTAGATACTCAGCCCCAATCCATCGCCCAAAAAGAACTAAATTTAATCGGTTCATCGTTGAATCGCCAAGTTTATAATGCCAGCGCCGGTGTGTTGGATCTAACCTCATCGCTGGCAATAACAATTTTTCTGTTGGGGATGTACAAAATTATCATACAGAAAGATCGCACGACCCCAAGCGGGTTCAGTCTTTTATGGTGGGCATATGTAATCTTTAAAAGTGGTAATCGATGATATGTTCGATTCCCTTAAATACAAATTTCTATTTTTTTCAACTGCGCCGCGCATTGTTCACAGCCTGCCCGGTCGGGTGCGCATTCACTATCCAGCCCTGGCAAGAGTGTCGTCTCGCTGGCACAAATTTACTGCACCATTAACGGAGCTGGTCAATTTGAAACCGGGGATTCACAACACAAGTATCCAGCCGGCCACCGGCAACGTGCTTATCACTTATGATGCTGATGTACTTGTCGAAAATGACATCTTTAAATGGTTGGAGAGTATTATAAACATCATACTGGATAACATACGCGAATATTCCTCCATTTCTGAAGAAAATTTAGAGTCTTTATTGAATCGTATCCGAACACAGCTGATGACCATGGAAAAATGAGCAGGCGCAGATAGGGAGTTGCGATGGTGTTGCAAAGCAAAAGAAAACCGCTGTTGACGTGTGACGTATTGCACAGTTTACCGGGCAGAATAAGAATTGGTTGCCGGGCACTGTTATACTTGGATTCGCATCGTAAAGAACTCGAAGATCGTTTAGAGTCCGATTTTGCAATATCCAAAGCGACCGTATCCCCGCTTTCTGAAAATGTTCTGATTTTCTTTGACAACAGAAAAACCAATTCAAAAGAAATTCTTGAGATCACTGAAAACATTATATCTTCGTATTCCACCGTTGCCTATAAATCAGACCGGGCAGAACAAAATAGACAAACCGTTCAGGAAAGACGTTTGCAGGAAGAGCCAATCAGTGAAATGATGGGGCGCATAGGAATAAATGCCCTGACGCTCCTATATTCGTTTCTTAAAAAGCCGGCACCCCCGACAACCTTTTGGGGAAAGTTTACCAATATCAATGCCCTGACCGCACTTTCTCTATCAAAGCCCATTTTCCAAAGCGGATTTAATGCATTAAAAGACCACCGCCGCCCCAACGCAGATACATTGAGTGCAGCAGCAATTTTGGCCAGCCTCCTGACTGGAAAAAGTTCATCTTCCTTGACCATTATATTGCTGGCAGACATTGCCGAGCTCCTAACTGCCTATACGATGGAGAAGACGCGCAGTGCTATCAAGGGAATGCTTTCCATCGGAGATCAACACGCCTGGAAAGTCAATCAACAAGGAAAAGAAACCAGGGTATTATTATCCGAGATTTTACCTGACGATATCGTGGCGGTGCACCCCGGTGATAAGGTACCTGTTGATGGAACCGTTATAGAAGGAGAAGCTTCCATTGATCAGGCTTCATTGACGGGTGAATTTATTCCGGTGGTAAAATCACACGGTGATGTCATCTATGCCGGCTCAACCGTAAAATCAGGGAATCTAAATATAAAAGCCGAACGCGTCGGAGATGACCGGGCCATATCCCGGATTGTCCATATGGTTGAAGAGGCCCAAAGCAGAAAAGCGCCTGTTCAAGCATACGCCGATAAATTTTCAGCCCAATTTATCCCCATTAATTTCTTACTGTCCCTGATTGTTTATTTTATCACCAAGAGCCCGGCACGGGCTTTGAATATGCTGATTATTGATTATTCGTGCGGGGTTCGTCTTTCAACAGCAACCGCATTTGCTGCCGCAATCTGCCGAACGGCAGCTCAGGGCGTATTGGTAAAAGGCGGAAATTTTATCGAATTGCTGCACGATTCCGATACCTTGATTTTGGATAAAACCGGGACAATCACTGAGGGAAAACCCAAGGTGGTGTCCGTTTACTCGGCCAACGGCAAGTATGAAACCAGAGACATCATAGAACTGGCTGCGGCTTGCGAAGAAACTGCCAATCACCCGATCGCGCTGGCGATTTTGAATAAAGTCAGAGAAATGGGGTGGAAGATTCCCGACCACACTAAAATCAAGGCGGTAATTGGCAAGGGTGTCGAGACGACGGCCAAGCGGCAAAAAATTCGTGTGGGCAGTGCGGCTTTCATGGAGGAATCGGGAATTGCCCTTTCAATTCCGGATCAGACAATCCAAATGATGAATAAGAAAGGAGAAAATGTTGTTTACGTTGCCCAGGGCAAAAATCTGATGGGAGTGATCGGCATTCAAGATAGTTTGAGAGAGGATATGAAAAAGACCCTCAATCGCCTCCGCAGGCAAGGATATGATGATATTGTCCTTCTTACCGGGGATGTTGAAGAACATGCCAGCTTAGTGGCATCAAAAATGGCCCTTGACAGTTATAAAGCCCAGGTGTTGCCTGAAGATAAGGCCGATATGGTTTTAAAAATTCAGGCCAAGGGCAATAAGGTCGTTATGGTGGGAGATGGTGTCAACGATGCCCCGGCACTTGCCTATGCAGATGTAGGCGTTTCATTGGGCAGGGGCAGTACCGAGATCAGCATCGAGACCTCCGACATAGCGATAAATTCTGACAATCCACTGTTGCTAACTGGAATCATAGGGCTTTCACAAAAAACGATGGGAATCGTCAGGCAAAATTTTGCCACCGCGATTGGTGTCAATACAGTTGGGCTTATGCTGGCGTCGATGGGTATCTTGCCGGTATTTTGGGCGGCTGTACTGCACAACGCAACAACTATAGCGGTTGTCCTGAATTCAGGTCGAATTCTTTTCAGTGATATCACCAAAGAAGTATGAAATGAAACCTGATCTAGCCATTATAATCGCACATATATTGCCCGGCAGGCTGCGGATTCGATTTTCCCACCCGGTTTTCAAAGAAAGTGACCTGGCGAAAATCATCAAAAGGCACCCGGGAATTTCTTCTGCAGTGTATACGTCTATCACCCAAAATCTGGTTGTGACCTACGATCCGGAGGAGATCACCACCGAGGAAATTATTCTAAGAGCAAGTCTGGCATTTTCAAAAGATTATGATCTTTCGCCGGTTCAAATTCAATCAGCTGAACGAAGTGTCGTTTTGGGAAATTTATCGCTGTTTTCAGGATTTAGTTTAATCGTCAGCCATATGTTTCATCTGATATTCGCTAAATCTCAAAAATTGGCCACCTTGAATATGATCAGCGGTGTGACAACACTTACGGCTGTATTAGACCATGTCTATCAGGATCTGAAGCAGAATAGACAGTTTCATCCGGAAGTTTTTTCATTGTATTATCTGGTCCTTGCATTGATAAGAGGCAATGTATTGAAAGGGGCAACCATTACATGGTTTTTAACGTTTGCCAGACATATGATTGAAATGCCGGCCGATTCTTTGGTGGTGAAAACCGTTCCCCTGGATTCAACCTGCCAAATACAACACTGCGAATACGAGGTTACGGTATCTAAAAAGCCTATAAAGGGAACGATTGGCAACCTCCTGCAAATACTGCCTCAGTTGGCTTTAAACATCTACCAGGACCGAAATTCGACATTTGAAGACAGTCTGCTGAAACAGATCATGGCTGTGGCCGAATCTCACGATGAGATGATTGAAGGGTTGGAAAACCTGAAAGAAGGAATACTTTTGAAGGTTGAATCTTGAAGGTTTCGTAAAAAAGTCTATCTGCCGTCATGCCGGTCCCGGATCAAGTCCGGGATGACGGATCCGGCATCCAGAACCATCTGATTTTACTGGATTCCCGCCTTCGCGGGAATGACAAAAAGTAGGTATTTCATACTTTTTGCGGTTTCATCAATCTTAGATACCTTAAATTTTCAGATATGAAAGGAAGGAAAATATGGCAATTAGAGGTGAACATCTTACTGGCTTTGCAATCGGAATAGGGGTTTCGGCCGCGGGTTATTATCTTTACAAAAAAAACCAGACAAAAGTAAACGCCTTTCTGGGCGAACATGGCATCAACATATCTTCTGTATTTGAGAAGGACCGCAATGCAATGACTCTCAAGGAGCTCATTTTGGCCAAAGAAGAGCTCGAAGATTTGATCGCTGAAAAAGAGCATGCTGCAAATGAAGAAAAAACAACAAAAAAAACGAAAGTCAAAAAAAAATGATCGGCTGGTTCCGCTGCCCCTAAATGAACCACATTTTAAGCGCCATGATAACCAATATCAGCCCCCCTGCTATTTCAATACGGTGGGCAAATTTTTGTGACAATCGATTTCCAATTTTCAAGGCACCCAGATTCCTATGAGCAGCGAAACATCGATAAACAGGAAAGAAAAAGAATTCAATTATCCGATGGCTGCTCTTTTATTTGTGGCGGTCACGATTCTGGTGATCGTGCTTTCTCTGAAATTAAATGACACTTCTATTGAATTTTCAAATCAAGTCACCATCGAGAGCAACATTCAAGCACCCGATTTTTCATTTCCGGGGTTAGACGACAAAAAGGTCAGTCTTGGCGATCATAAGGGAAAAATAGTTCTGGTCAATATCTGGGCCACCTGGTGCCCTCCCTGTGTCGAAGAAATGCCATCCATGGAAAAACTATACCAAAAATTCAAAGGGAAAAACTTCGAAATTCTGGCCGTCAGCATTGACGAAACAGGAGCCAAAGCGGTGGCGCCTTTTATGAAAAAA
>JASFSK010000438.1:0-4837 GCA_050114455.1 Desulfobacterales bacterium
TTTTCTGCCAAATCCAAACAATGGCTGCCACAAGGCAGATAATCAGGCCTGCTTCTTTGCCCTTTGAAAATCCGGGGAAGATCTTTGAAATCAGGAAACCGGTGCTCAATCCCGGAACAATGACGATCAGTATTGGTATGAGTTCACTTATAAATGGACTGATCGGCGGACGGTGTGCATAGCCCGGGGGGGTCGCGTCGGGTACGACCCGGATGGGTCCCTGCCCCAGCATGACAGCGGCGACGGTCAGCGGCATCATGAACAAAACAAAAATTAAAAGGTTGATATCGGCCATCACCACGGTCAACAGCACTGCCGGGTACAGTGGCCACCAATATTCCCAGATATGGCGAAACCAATAGTTGACGAAGCTGAGCTGCCCACCGCTAAGCTTGGAGCGAGCACCTAGCTCTTTGACCATCGGGGCGGAAAACACGGCACCGCCCGGCATCGGGAGCAGTCCGATGAGGGCTGGAAAGATTGTAAGGTTCAACCGCGGGTTAGACACCAGCCCCCGGAAGCTGAACAAAAGACGTTCCATCTGGCCGGCTTTTTCCATGCTGTTGCTCAAAATCAGGATCAGACCGACAATCATGATCATTGAGACGGTTGCAGGATCCATCAAAGAAACGGCAATGGATGTTGCGATGGTCTTAAGGCTTTCTCCAAAAAGAACACCTAAAGCCAGAGCCCCCATTAAAAATGCGTTTCCAAGTGACAGTTTCTTACGGATGGCGACAAGAATCAGGACAAACACGAAGGCCACCCGAAACAGGGCTGGTATCTGGTTCAATATGGTCATGATATTTCTTTTTCCAGCGGTAGTGATCTTGAAAAACAGGGTAGATTTTTCCGGACCGCAAAATAGGCTAACGGTCTAGTTGCCGTCTAAGTATTTCTGAAAATATCTGGCCGTGTGGGATTTTTTGACCGCCTTCAAAAGCTCCTTGGGAGAACCTTTGGCCACGATCCGTCCACCCGCGTCACCGCCTTCGGGTCCGAGGTCGATGATATAGTCGGCTTCCCGGATGATCTCCATGTTGTGCTCGATGACGGCGACCGTGTTGCCTTCATCGACGAGTTTTTGAAAGACGTCGATCAAACGCTGCACATCGGCCATGTGAAGCCCTGTTGTGGGCTCGTCCAGGACATACAGTGTGTGGCCACTGGATCGCTTGACCAATTGTTTCGCCAGTTTGATACGCTGGGCCTCTCCGCCGGAAAGGGTAGGGCTGGGCTGTCCCAGACACAGGTATCCCAACCCGACGTCGCAGACGAACTGGACGGCGCGCCGGATGGCAGGAATGGCTGAGAAAAAACGGGCCGCCTCGGCAAAGGTCATTTCCAGGATTTCGGAAATGTTCCGTCCGCGGTACTGGACAGCCAGGGTTTCACCGTTGAAACGGTTTCCCCGGCAGACCTCACAGAGGACGTAGACATCCGGCAAAAAGCTCATTTCGACTTTAGGCCGGCCCTGGCCCTTGCAGTTCTCGCAGCGGCCGGCGGCGACATTGAATGAGAAGCGACCGGCGGAATACCCCCTGGCCCGGGCTGCCGGCGTCAGGGAAAATAATTTGCGGATTTCAGATAAGAATCCCACGTAGGACGCTGGAACGGAGCGGGGTGTGCGGCCGATGGGACTGTGATCCACTTCCAGCACGCGGGTGAGATTCCGCCAGCCGGTAATATCCCCACAGTTGCCGGCCGGTCGACGCTGCTTCAACAACCGGTTTCGCAATCCCTTGTAAATGGTTTCCTTGAGCAGGCTGGATTTTCCCGAGCCAGAGACGCCGGTGACGCAAACCAGGCAACCTAGCGGGATATTGGTGTTGATCTTCTTGAGGTTGTTAGCATCGGCGCCTTGAATTGAAACAGCCGGCATTTTTTGGTAGGGCCTCAGACGAGATGTTATTTTTTTTCGCTGACCGTCAATCAAGGCACCGGTCACAGAATGAGAAACCGACTTTAAATCGGAAAGGCTGCCATAGGCTGTGACATGGCCTCCGCCCTGTCCGGCGCCAGGGCCTAAATCGACAATGGTGTCCGCGGCCCGAATGGTTTCTTCATCATGTTCGACGACCAGGATAGTATTGCCCCTGTCCCGCAGCGTTTTAAGGGCTTCAATCAGAATACGGTTGTCTCTGGCGTGCAGGCCGATGGTGGGTTCATCCAGAATATAGCAAACCCCGGTCAGGTTCGACCCCAGCTGGGCGGCCAGTCGGATGCGCTGGGCCTCCCCGCCGGAAAGTGTATCTCCGCTGCGGGCCAGGGAGAGGTAGGACAACCCCAGTTGATTCAACAACGAAAGCCGGGTCAGTAACTCGGCTGAAATCGGTTCAGCCACCGGTCGGTCATGGGCGCTGAAAGTTAGGTGCTTTATGATTTCAAATACTTCCCGGGCCGGTTTTTGCACCAGATCCCAAATGGCGTACTGGTTGACCTTGACGGCCAAAGCCTGGGGTTTTAACCGGCTGCCTCCGCACTGCGGACAGATCTTGACCCCCGCGGTATCTTCATCTTCGGGTTCTCCGATAGTTCCCAGCCCGCCGCATTGCCCACAGGCTCCCTGTTTACTGTTAAAAGAAAACAGGCGCGGATCGAGGCTTTCCAGACCGATCCCGCAGGCGGCGCAAATGCCCTGTAAACTGAAGATTTCCTCGCGGCCGCGACGGTCCAGAACCATCAGGCTACCGTCGCCTTCCGCCAGGGCCCGGTCGATCAGGGCTTCCGTATTTTTGCCCGTCAGACGTCCGATGACCAAGTCGATGTAATGCTCGTGATAGCGACTCAATGCCATGCCCTGTTTCAAGGGCGTGATTTTGCCGTCGATGCGGGCCTTTTTAAATCCCTTTTTCAGGGCCCGTGCAAAGACATCCTTGTGGAAGCCTTTACGGCCGTATACCTTGGGTGCCAGAACTGTGGCAGCGGATGCGGGATAACGGCGTTGGATTTGAGCGACAATCGCGGCCTGGGTCTGGGCGGTTAATTGGCGACCGCAGCCCGGACAATGCTGAACGCCCAGTTTACTGTACAACAGTCTCAGGTAATGATAGATTTCGGTAAGGGTTGCCACCGTGGAACGTCGGCTGGCATAACTGGCCCGCTGTTCAATGGCTACTGTCGGGGCCAGGCCGGTGACGAGATCGACATCCGGCCGTTCCAGGATTTTCATATACTGCCGCACGTAGGGCGCCAAACTTTCCAGATAACGGCGTTGACCTTCGGCAAACAGGATGTCAAAGGCCAGGGTGGACTTGCCCGAGCCGGAAACGCCGGTCAGAACGACCAATTCATTTTGGGGCAAGACCAGGTTGATATTCTTTAAGTTATGTTCGCGGGCCCCTTTCAATGTGATGGTATCCGAGACGGCCGATGTTGAAAATGTTGCCACCGCGTCAGCGACGCCATCAGGCGATCGATTTTGACGTTTCAAGCGACCGGTTCCCTTCAAATAGCTTTTCAAAAAGCGGCCGGTATGCGACTTTTTATTTTTGGCAATCTCCACCGGCGGTCCGGTTGCCACTACCTGACCCCCCTCATCGCCGCCTTCGGGACCCAGATCGATGACCCAGTCGGCGGTTTTGACGACATCCATGTTGTGTTCAATGACAAGTACCGTGTTGCCGCTGTCGACCAGACGCTGTAAGGCGATCAGCAACCGCCCGATGTCATCAAAGTGCAGACCCGTGGTGGGCTCGTCAAATATGAACAATCTGTGGGAAAGGTTACCGGATCCGTTTCCAACGTAGCGGGAAAGTTTAAGACGCTGGGCTTCACCGCCGGACATGGTGTTGATGGGTTGGCCCAGGCGGATATAACCGAGGCCGACATCCGCCAGTGGTTGGAGCGCCGATATCACTTTTGTGCTCTTTTTAAAGAATTTCAGGGATTGATTTACCGTCAAAGACAGAATGTCGTGAATATTATGCTCCCGATAACGAATGTCCAGTATTTCGGGCTTGAAGCGTTTTCCTTTGCAATCCGGACACAGAATGAACACATCCGAAAGAAACTGCATTTCTATTTTCTCGAATCCTTCACCCTTGCAGGTTTCGCATCGGCCGCCGGCGACATTAAAGGAGAAGCTTCCGGGACCCAAATTGGCGGCCTTTGCCTGGGGGGTATCGGCCAGCAGTTTACGAATCGGATCCATGGCTTTGGTGTAGGTCAATGCATTGGCCCGCGGTGTGCGGCCGATGGCCCGCTGGTCGACCAACACGACATCCTCGATATGATTCATTCCCCTGATGGCAAGGTGGTCGCCGGGACGGCCCTCCTGGCTTCCGAGGGCTTTTTTGGCAGCCCTGAAAAGTATATCTTCCGCCAGGGTCGATTTTCCCGAACCGGAAACGCCGGTTAGGCAGACAAACAATCCCAAGGGGATTTTCACATCGATTGTTTTCAAATTGTTTTCGGCTGCGCCCTCGATGGTCAACCAGCGATGGCTGCGTGGGCTGCGCTGCCGCTCGTCGACGGGGATTTTACGGGTTCCTTTGAGATACTGGCCCGTCAGAGAACCGTTGACGCCGGCCGTGGGACCGAAATACATAACTTCTCCGCCATGCTCGCCGGCTTTCGGTCCCAGGTCCAATAGATAGTCACTTTCGCGTATGATTTCCGGATCATGTTCGACGACTACTACGGTATTAGACAGCTTGCGCAGCCCTTTCAATATGCGGATAAGGCGATGATTGTCCCTGGGATGCAGGCCGATACTGGGTTCGTCCAGAACATAAAGCGTGTTTACCAGGGAAGATCCCAGGGCTGATGCCAGCGCAACCCGCTGAACTTCACCGCCGGAAAGGGTACGGGACTGGCGGTCTAATGTCAGATATCC
>JASFSK010000439.1:0-4835 GCA_050114455.1 Desulfobacterales bacterium
TATTTTGGAGGCCCTGGAAGAGACCCTGGATATGTGCGAAGTAGACACCTCTACCGAATTTGAGGCGGCCAAGCAATTGTTGACCTCAAAAAATTATGACATTGTGGTGCTCGATATTATGGGGGTTGACGGGTACGAGCTTCTGGCCGTTACCCAGAAAAACGGCATCCCGGCGGTGATGCTGACCGCCCATGCGCTCAGCGCTGACAATTTCGCCAAATCAATGGATGGGGGGGCCTGCGCTTATCTGCCCAAGGATAGATTGTTTGAAATCGATGTATTCCTGTCCGACGTGCTCGAGGATAGCTGCAGTAATAGAGGGGTGCTGGGCAAATGGTTTGGCCGTTTGAAAGGCTATTATGAAAACAAATTCGGACCCGGCTGGCTCGACGAATACAAACAGTCCTGGCATTAGAAAAAAAAGCTACAAGATCTTTTCCAATTCTTCCTTGGTGTGAGCCAGATTAAAGTCCCTTATAAATTCCCTGTGCTGATTTTGCCAATCAGCACCAAATTTTCTATTGAAAAAAGGACTTAGTTTCCCAAACCATTTTTTCGGTTTCTGGTCTTTGAGCTTTGCTTGGATGACATCGTCCAGGTAATCGGGTATATCGGCCATTTCATGTTTGGGGATGTATGAAAAGGCACCTTGTTTGATAGATTTTACCAGGTGATCCGGGCTGAGCGCGTGGGCGGTGAGCATGAGTGCGGGGATTTCTCTTTGTCTTGCCAGGTTTAGGAGATTGTAACCGTCGACGCCCATGATGTCTAAAATAACCGCATCGTAATAATTTTGGGAGAGGTACTTTTCGGCAGTTTTAAAATCCTGGGCGTAGTCGACGCTGCACATGTCCAACAATTCATTCAAAGCTTCAAATATATCCGGCTCGTCATCGACAATCAATATTCTCTTACCGATTAAATTCTGGCTCATGGGCTGTCCTCCTGTAATCGATTTTGAATTCATTTGATGGTATCGGTGATATTCCGAGCAGTTCAACCTCCGGGCTCTTGGCTTTCAAAGTTTTTTTATAAATCAAGCTGGATGCTCGCGACCAGCGACCCCCCTCGTATGAAACTACAGAGAATTTAGCGCCTTTTGAGCAGTCCTGACTGATTGGTGGGAGCGGCTTTCCAGCCGCGATAAAAGTGGAACTTTATCATTTAAAATCGCGGCTGAAAGCCGCTCCCACAGGCCAAGAATAAAAATCAACTCAAGGCTACAAGTTTCTTTATTGATCAGACGGGCTGCCCTTTCGCCCGAGGCGCTTGCTCGTATCTAAGTAGACTATAAATGATTTCATTCATACCTAAATTTATCCGGGTATAATTCTAGGATAAAGCCGGTATTAGGATATGTGGTCGGAAGCAATAGCGATAGGTGAGTGGATAATTTCGTTAATTGGTAAAATGGATTAACCCTTGTTTCAAATCGAAATTTTGTTGACGGATTCGGTCACGGTTGCAACAAGTTCACTGACGTTTTCATGGGTGACCGATAGATAGTTCATCGTGCCTTCTTCAAGTTCATAGAGGACGTCATCACTGTCATAACCGATGCCGCTCAATATGGCGATGTAATCCGCCATGTGAAGGATATAAGACAGTTTGTTGCCTTCCGAAGCGCTCGGCAGGTGATGGTGCTTGATGGCGGAACTAAGTGATTGGGGAAAGTTCCATTTTTTGCAAACTTCAGATGCGATGTCGGCGTGGTTGAATCCGAAAAAATGGCTTTCTGCTTCAAGGAAGGTTTTTTCTTCGTTCTCCATAAAAGATTCAATTTCTGCTTTTTTCTCGGCGATGTGACTATCAAGTATGATCTTACCGACGTCATGGATCAAACCAGCCATGTGGGCCTCTTTGGCCAGATCGGAATTGTCCGAATGGGTGAGTATTTTTGAGCCGAAGGCAACGGCCAGCGAGTGTTTCCATAAATCCTTCGAATCATATCCATAGCCCGCAAGATTCCCGTCCAGCAGTCCTTCGGCGCCCGCCATCGTGACCACTTCACCCAATATTTTGTGACCCATCACGACCGACGCATGCGATATGGATGATATTTTGCCGCTCATACCATAGTAAGCGGAATTTGCCACCTTGAGCACCTTCGTGGCAATGCTTTGATCGGTTTCAATGATCTCGGCAATTTTTTTGGCATCCGCCATGGAATCTGCAATTAATTCCTGGGTCTTGAGAACTACCTGGGGCATCGGAGGCAGTTCCTTGACGCGTTTTAAAATCTGATCTTTGAGACCCTCATTGTTGACTGGATTGTTCGGTTGTGACGGCGGGGAGTCGGTATCGGCCGTCTCGAGTCTGTCAGAGGGCTGATTGAGTGTTTGACCGGTTCGAAGATCAAGCCGGAATTTTGCGCCACAGTTTTGGCATGGAAAGGTGATGATTTTACCTTTCGGTAGTTTCTTTTCCTCAAGTTTAAATTTCTTCTCGCATTTCGAGCATTCTATGATCATTTCGCACCTTAAATAAAATCGAGTGAAATTCGACCATCCTAGGATGATATCGGATAAACTCACAAATAGTTTAGGTCTCAATTTTATATCGTACGATTTTGTTTAAGAGCCCCTGGCGGGTCAAGCCCAGCAGACGTGCCGCTTTGGAACGGTTACCGTCTGCATCCCGCAGCGCCCGGGTAACCATTTGCCGCTCCAATTGTTCGGTGGCTTCATGCAGGGTCATGCCGTCGACCGGATGGTTGGCCTCCTGTCCGACCTGACCGGTAATTTTCTCTGAAAGATATCCGGCCTGTATTTCACGATCTCCCCCGGCCAGGGTTAGCGCGCGCTCGATCTCATTTTCCAGCTCCCTGACATTTCCCGGCCAGTCGAATTGTATCAATAGATCCAGCGCCCGGGGAGTCATTCGTGCCAACGGCTTGTTAAATTTTTCTGAGTATTTTTCGAGAAAATTCATGGCCAAAAGCGGTATGTCTTCTTTTCGTTCCCTCAGGGCGGGGAGTTTGATCGGAAATACCTGCACGCGATAATAAAGGTCGTCGCGGAAATTTCCCTTTTGGACTTCCTCTAACAAATCACGATTGGAGGAGGTGATCAGCCTAAAACCGACCTGTCGGTAATGGCTCCCGCCCACGGGTCTCACCTGTCCTTCCTGTAGGACCCGCAACAGTTTGGTCTGCATGGAATGGGGCATATCTGCGATTTCATCCAGAAAGACGGTCCCGCCGTCGGCCAGTTCAAACAGGCCCTTCTTATCTGCAATCGCCCCGGTAAAGGCACCCTTGACATGGCCAAACAGCTCGCTTTCCAAAAGATTCTCGGATAAGGCACCGCAGTTTTCGGCAATAAAGGGCTTGTCACTCAGATCGCTGCTGTAATGGATGACCTTGGCCAGGAGCTCTTTGCCGGTTCCAGTCTCCCCCTGAATCAGCACCGAAGTCGGTGTTCCGATGACTTTGTTCAAAAGCTCAAAGACCCTTCGCATGGGCGCACTTGAGCCGATGATGCCCTCGAGGTTAAACCGGTTTTGCACCTCGGATTTCAACCGGATATTCTCTTGTTCCAGGCAAGTGGCATATTGTCTTATTTCGCCATAGAGTTTGGCGTTCTCAATGGCAATGGCGATGGTGCCGGATAGAATTTCCAGTAACCGTGATTCCTTAGGGGTAAATTCGCCTTCTTTTTTATTTAAGGTGTACAATACCCCGATGGTTCCCATACGTGTCTTTAAAGGAACACAAATCATGGAACGTGTGATAAAATCATGCTGAATGCCAAGTGTATCCGAAAACCGGTTATCGCGGGAAACGTCGGGAATGAGCACCGAACGATTTTCACGCAGCACCCACCCGGCCACACCGTAATCATCCGGAAATCGCATCTGATTGATTTCTTTTTTTGCAATGCCGCACTGTTCCTCAACCGTCCGG
The DNA here is from genome assembly GCA_050114455.1 of Desulfobacterales bacterium. Taxonomy (GTDB): domain Bacteria; phylum Desulfobacterota; class Desulfobacteria; order Desulfobacterales; family JAFDCJ01; genus JAFDCJ01. The sequence continues at coordinate 3,905 of JASFSK010000439.1, forward strand.
ATAAAATAAAACTCCTTGTTCACGGCATCATGCAAGGCAATGGATGCACCTTCTATCGCGAAGACTTCCTTGATTTTGAGCAGAATATTCTGAAGCAACTTTGTCAGATCTTGGATGGAATGGATGGATTTAGAAACTTCGTAAAGCAGGTTAAGATCTTCGCTGGTCAGCAAAATTTCTTTATCGGATGGAGCCATCGAATCCCTCCTGACGGGGACCTAAGGGGTGATCCGCATAAACCCCTTAGTTGGGGTAAACTGTCCACCAAACTTACACTTGTCAAAGGAAATTATCAAGTCGCTTAACAGTCACGATCCAGAAAATTTATGCTAGATTTCAGGTCGAAAGTCTATGAAATATTAAAAGATTTGACTAATGGGCAAATCTTTCTTATCCTTTTTTCTAATCCAACCGGACAATGATATTTACCAATGACCCCAGATCCAAACAAGCCCCATCTACCTGTAAAACACACTGGCAACGACGCGCAACTTCGGCAGAAAACCGAGGTTTGGGCCGCCATTGGTACCATACCCAAAACAGAAACCATAGAGGCCGAGGAGAAAATATCCGTCGCCCGGGAAGAAGGCTATGACCCCATGGCCATTGAACTGGCTTTGAATCCGCCCTCATCCACTTCGGCTGACAAACTTCGTTTACTCCTTTTAGCCCTGGTCGCCGCCCTTCTGGTTATCGTATTTTTTCCTTTTTACCGGTTTTTTAAACCGGCTCCCCGCGATTTGGGCCCCATGAGTATCGGCGGTCCTATCTTAGAAGAATCAGCAGCGCCGACCAATTTACGAAACACGCCCTGGTTGGGCGTTTTGATCGGAATCGACCGGCTTTATTTCCGGGAAGGCAAATTGACTGAAGCCATAAAATTGGCGGAATCAGAGCTTGGAAAAATTCCGGAAAAAGATTGGGAAAAGTG
>JASFSK010000440.1:0-4821 GCA_050114455.1 Desulfobacterales bacterium
AAGAAAAAACGATTCTGGCAACCAATACATCCAGTTTCTTTGTCGGTGAATTTGCCGAACAAACCGCCCGTCCTGACCGCTTTATCGGACTTCACTATTTCTATCATCCGGCAAAAAATAGACTTTTAGAGGTCGTACCCCATAAGGGTACCAGCCCAGAAACGTTGGAGACATCACTTCTGGCGGCCAAACTTCACGGTAAAACTTCCATCGTCGTCAAAGATGCGCCCGGCTTTGCCGTCAACCGTTTTTTCGTTCCGTTCCTCAACGAGGCAGCCCGGATGCTCGAAGAAAATGTCGCAAATATTCCCACCATTGAAGTCGCCGCCAAACAGGCATTTAAAATCGGTATGGGCCCGTTTGAACTCATGAATGTCACCGGTATCCCCATCGCTGTCCACTCTTCAACCACTCTGGGCAATGAGCTCGGCCCGTTTTATGCGACCGCGGATATCCTTCAGGCTCAAATGGAAAAGAATGAGGATTGGGACCTGACCGGCAAGGTGGACGAGTCCAAAATATTAGTGATCATGGACCGTTTTTACGGAGTTTGCCTCGGGGTTGCCGCCTCTTTGGTCGATGAAGGGGTCGCCTCCATCGAAGATACCGATCGCGGCGCCAAGATCGGACTGCGCTGGATCATGGGGCCTTTTGAGATCATGAATAAGATCGGCGTTGAGCGGACATTTGCAGCGGTGTCGACGATTGCTGAAAAATATGCCGACTTTAAAATGCCTCAAATTTTGGCGCAGCAGAAAGCCAAGGGAAAACCGTTCGAGTTCAAATTCGTAGACCTGGAATTGCAGGAAAATATTGCCTATATCACCCTCAACCGACCGGAAGCGATGAACGCTCTCAACGAAATCGTCGTCGCTCAGCTGGATCAGCACTTTACAGATGCCGAAAATAATCCAGCTGTCGAAGCAATTGTGTTTCGAGGAGCCGGCAAAGCATTTGTTGCCGGTGCGGATATCAAATACTTCATTGAGAAGATAAAATCCGATCGGATCGACGACATTGTAACTTTCACTCGTAAAGGCCATGAACTTTTTCTGCGTATCGAAAATTCAACAAAACTCACCATTGCGCTTCTGGACGGTCTGTCCATAGGCGGCGGCAGTGAGCTGGCCCTCGCATGTCAAGCGGTGATTGCGACACCAGCCGGTTCCCTGAGTTTTTCAGAAACGGGTATCGGTATTTTTCCCGGCCTTGGCGGTATGCTCCGGTTGGCCCGTTTCACCAGTCCGGACCTTGCCAAATACTATGTTTTTACCGGTACCCCCATAACTGCTCAGGATGCCTATAAATTGGGTATTGTCACCAAACTCGTCATGCCTGTGGATGTGGAGGCAGCCATCAAAGAATTCGCTTCCGAGAAAAAACCTGAAAAGTATCAACAGCGAGACCTGCCGGAGCATTTCGAGCCATTCGCACAAGTATGCCGACAGGACAACGTTGCCAGACTTCTTTCTGGGAATCCGCCGGAAGGGATACCGAATGAGATTGCTATCAGAGCCGCCAAGTTCATTGGCTATAAGGCACCGATAGCACTCAAGCTAGCCAATGAAATTATCGACCAACAGGCCGGCAAGTCCATGGAGGACGCCATTGAGGTGGAGCTCAGCCGTTGCAAGGAAATTTTCGCCACCGATGACGCCCTGCTGGGTCTGTCAAATATCGGTAAAAGAGTTGAATATAAAGGATCATAGTGTCAATGACTCCCGAAGAGACACTAATCCGCCAAGGGTGGAAAAGGCAGGCAACTTACGATGATCCGCGACTTTCGGAGATGGTGGCAGCCTATGCGGCGATCGGCCTTGAGGTTCACCTGGAACCTTTTCAATCCGAGAATCAACCCGGCTGCACAAGCTGTCTGCAGGACAAACCCGATTCGTTCAAAACGATTTATACGCGTAGAAGAAAAAAGTGAAGGATGAGGGGACGTAATGTTCAATCGCTTCGTTCCTTCCATACATAAAATTTCAGAACAAAGTAACTTATAAAGGAAAATACCATGCACAAATTGCTTACCGACAACCCAGGAGAAAAGATGCTGTTGCTGGGCAACGAGGCCATTGCCCGGGGCGCATTCGAAGCGGGAGTTGCCTTTACCAGTACCTACCCGGGCACCCCTTCATCGGAAATATCTACCAATTTTTTCCATATGGCCCGTGAATGCGACCTGTATTTTGAGTACTGCACCAATGAAAAAGTGGCCATGGAAGTTGCTGCGGCAGCAGCAAACAGTGGGGTTCGCAGCATGTGCGTGATGAAACACGTCGGAGTCAATGTCGCGGCCGACGCCCTGATGACGTTGGCCTATGTGGGAGTCAAAGGCGGCATGGTCATTCTTTCTGCAGATGATCCTTACATGTTTTCAAGCCAGAATGAACAGGACAACCGTTACTATGCCAAATTGTCCGGCCTTCCCATGCTGGAACCCTCGTCCGTAGAAGAGGCCAAGGACCTAATTGCCTATGCTTTTGATCTTTCTGAAAAACTCCAGGAACCGGTCCTTTTCAGAACCACCACCCGCATAAACCATTCGACCGGGGTCGTCACCTTGGCCGACATCAAACCGCCAGTCACCCGGGGAAAATTTACCAAAGATCCAATCAATTTGGTGGTCGTACCGGCGGTGGCCAGAAACTTACATGTCAAGTTATTGAAAAACTATGACGCTGCGCGGGATCTGGCCGAAACTTCCGACCACAACTTCATCACCGGCAGCGCTGACCAGGGCATCATCTGCAATGGTGTCAGCTACAATTATGTCAGCGATGCTCTCAAGGATTTGAAAGCGGAGAATAGCGTTAAAGTGCTTCGTATGGGATTTTCCCACCCTCTGCCACCGATGTTAATAAAACAATTCATTGAAGATTGTCAAAAAGTATTGATTGTCGAGGAAGGTGAGCCCTACATGGAAGAAGCAGTCAAAGCTTTCGCCCAGGAAGAAGGTTTGACGCTTCCCATCAATGGTAAAACCGAAGGTTTATTTACCCGATTGTATGAATATGATCCGGCGCAGGTAAAGCAGTGCATTGCCAAATATTTCGAGATACCGTATACCGCCCCGCCCGCTGTGGACCTTTCCGACGTCCCGGAAGTCCCCCAGCGCCCTCCAACATTGTGCGCCGGATGTTCCCATCGGGCCACTTACCTTGAAGTAAAAAAGGCCACCGAGGGGATGGACACCATATTCCCGTCTGACATCGGATGTTATACCCTGGGCCTGTTACCACCGCTTTCAGCAGCTGATTTTCTCATCTGCATGGGATCGTCCACTGGAACTGCCGGCGGCTTCGCCCAAGTCAATGACCAAAAAGTTATCTCTTTTATCGGCGACTCCACTTTTTTCCATTCCGGTATCCCCGGCCTGATCAATGCGGTTTACAACAGCCATAACTTCACACTGGTTATTCTCGACAACGGCACCACTGCCATGACAGGACATCAGCCCCATCCTGGAGTCGACATGACCCAGTTGAACAGGGATGGATACGGCAAGGTCTCCATCGAAGCGGTGGTCAGGGCTGTTGGTGTAGATCACGTCACCACAATTAAGCCTTATAAGGTAAAGAAAAGTATCGGAGCCATCAAAGCGGCGATCGACCATAAGGGCGTTTCGGTTATCATCTCCGAGGAGATCTGTGCTTTGTATGCCAATGCTTTGAAACTTCCCAAACGCAAGCCGTTTCATGTCAGTGAAAAGTGTAAAAATCATAAAGATTGCATTAGCTCTCTCGCCTGCCCTGCCTTCTACATTTGGAATGACCGGGTAAAAATTGATGCCAACCTATGCACGGGCTGTGCGGTGTGTGCCCAAATATGTCCTGAAAATGCAATCCTACCCGTAAAAGCGAGCGCATAGAAACGAGTTGCGGGTTGCGGGCCAACTGGGCACAGAACGCTGTGGACAAATGATAGTCACTTTCGGTTTAACCGGCTAAAGAATTCATTAACTAGTAATTACTATAAAACAACTCATATAGGAATACACTATGGAAACAAAACGTCTGGTGATAGTAGCGGTGGGAGGCCAAGGCAATCTTCTGGCATCCAGTGTTCTGGGTGAGGCGGCTTTACTTTGTGGGATCCCGCTGAACATGAGTGAAATACACGGCATGGCCCAACGGGGAGGCGTCGTTGAATCTTCCTTGGTGTTTGGTGATGCCAAAAGCACCATTATCTCCGATGGCGAGGCCGACGTGCTCGTCGGCTTTGAACCAGCTGAAACATTGCGGGCATTACCCAAGTGCAACGCCAATACGGTGGTGATCACCAATCTAGCACCGCTGATGCCCTTTACGGTAAATATCGGCCAGGGCGTTTATCCGGATCTGAAAGAACTACAGGAACTCATTCGTAACAAAGCGGGACAGCTAATTGCTTTTAACGCCGCGGCTTTGGCCAAAGAGGCCGGTAATAGCCTGGCGGTCAACATGGTCCTTTTAGGCGCCCTGATCCAAACAGGTGTTCTGCCGCTATCTGTTGAAGAAGTCAAAGAAGCCATGAATACCAAGACCAAACAGGCGTTTTTGGAATCCAATCTCAAAGCCTTTGATCTTGGATTTTCAGCTGCCGGTGCGGCCCAGCATACTTGAAATTTCCGCTGACACGTTCAGAGGCAAAAGGTTTAATTGTGGAGATAGGAAATGACTGATAAATCCGACTTTCATCCCCGATCCTTCGCGGTGATCGGCGCCGGGCCAGTGGGATGCATCGTGGCTGCCTTCCTGGCCAAGGGCGGCTACGAGGTCACCCTTTGCGATGTGATTCCTGAGCTGCTTGAACCCGCATTGGACCCTGGCATCATTATTG
>JASFSK010000441.1:0-4799 GCA_050114455.1 Desulfobacterales bacterium
ACCTACGCCTCCGCACAAGCGCTTGATTTCCTTGACCTTGGGCAAAAATCCGCATTTCTGGATTGGAAACATCAAAAGGTGCCCGTCACTGATAAAGGACATTGATGGACGGGCACTAGGCTATCAGCCCGTCTCCCAGGAGACGGGCTAAGGTTAAACTTTTCAATTTGCAAAATAAATTAATTTATGCAGCTCAGGGGATAAACTATTCTGCAGCCATCATGGCGTCCACATCCGCCTGGACGTCACCCGTGGGTTTGATGTCGAAATTTTCGACCAGCACCTTGGCGACGGTCGGTGACAGAAATGCTGGAAGCGTCGGCCCCAGGCGGATACCCTTGACTCCGAGATGCAGCAGCGCCAACAGAACGGCCACGGCTTTTTGTTCGTACCAGCCAATGTCGAAAGATATCGGCAGCTCATTAATATCGTTCAGCTCAAAGACTTCCTTCAGCTTCAAGGCGACGACCGCCAGGGAGTAGGAATCGTTGCACTGGCCGGCATCCAGGACGCGCGGGATGCCGCCGATATCTCCGAGGTTCAACTTGTTGTAGCGGTATTTGGCACAACCGGCTGTCAGGATAATCGTATCCTGGGGAAGTGCTTCGGCCACATCGGTGAAATAACTTCTGGATTTCTGCCGTCCATCACAACCGGCCATTACCACAAATCGTTTGACGGCTCCCGATTTAACGGCATCCACGACCTTGTCGGCCAGGGCCAATACTTGGTTGTGCGCAAACCCACCGACAATTTTACCAGTTTCAATCTCTTCGGGCGGCTGGCAGGTTTTGGCCAACTCAATGATTTCGGAAAAATCCTTGGAACCGCCCCGGGGTCGGTCTGCAATGTATTTTGATCCCGGGTAGCCGGTCATGCCGGTGGTGAACAGACGATTCAAATAGGTGTTGTCCTTTCTCAGGGGGACGATACAGTTGGAGGTCATTAGAATCGGTCCGTTGAAAGATTCGAACTCTTTATTCTGATGCCACCAGGAACCGCCATAATTGCCCTGCAGGTGATCATACTTTTTGAAGGCCGGATAGTAGTTGGTCGGTAGCATTTCGCCGTGGGTGTACACGTCTACCCCGGTACCTTCGGTTTGTTTCAAAAGCTCTTCCATATCCTTCAGGTCATGGCCACTGATCAGGATCCCCGGGTTGGTACCGACACCAAGATTGACTTCGGTGAGTTCGGGCTGTCCATAGGTTGAGGTGTTGGCCTCATCCAGGGTGGCCATGGTGGTGACGGCGACTTCACCGGCTTTCAGCACCAGGGCGATCATCTCATCCACGGAAAGATCTTTGGTGGTCGATGCCAGGGACTCCATATAAAAATCATAGATTTCATCCTTTTCGAAGCCAAGAACGGCGGCATGATCCGCGTAAGCGGCGATCCCTTTGACACCGATAACCAAAAGCTCTCTCAAGGATCTCACATCCTCATTTTCGGTGGACATAACACCGACAGTTTTTGCTTTTTCCTGAAATTCAGCTACATCATTTGAATACCAGGTCGCCGAATGGTGCAGGGGCTCATCAAAATTCCGGCCATTTTTTTCCTTATAGGCGGCCAAAAACTTTTCTTTCAGATTTTCTTTACGGCGAAGAGCTTCTTTAATAAGGCCGATAATGCGGTCGTTGTCAAAATTTGCGTTGGTGATGGTGTTAAACAGGGCACCACCCACAAACAGGCCATCCTGACGATTTGAAATACCGAGGTCTTTGGCTTTTTCTGCATAAACCGCAATGCCTTTCAAAGCATATATTAATAGGTCCTGAAGATTGGCGGTTTCTTCCGATTTGCCGCACATTCCTTTTACCGTGCAGCCCTCATTTTTGGCAGTTTCCTGACATTGGTAACAAAACATAATTTTCTCCTTTGGCTTAAGTTGGTTTCAGGTTGTTTTTCAGCTAACGATGCCGGTTTATCCCTTCACCGGCTCAAAATCGGCAACTTACAGTAATGCTGACCGGCGATTTGTCAAAATATGAGCTGTTTATGCCTTAAACCGGGGGTGTTTTCCTTGATATAAGTCAAAATTAAGGATTTTTTTAATAAAAAAGTAAAAATATTGATTGAAATTTTCGCTGAAAGTCTTTGTAATGAAATTGGAAACGGTCGGGGTAAAAGGGCTTGACATTAGAACTAAAGTTGGGCGATGGTCGAAGTCGCGAATTTGCGGTGTCCTATTAAGTCTGATCCTCTGGGCCAAGTCAGAGATCATTGGTCTTCAATCGTAATTAAGGAGTACACCATGCAAAAGCTAATCATCACCGCCGCGATCACCGGCAGCCGGATTGCACGCGAAATTACGCCCCACATTCCCATCACACCGGCGGAAATCGTCCAATCGGCCGTTGAGTGCTGGGAGGCGGGGGCTTCCATCGTCCATATCCATGTTCGTGATCCTGAAACAGGTCTGGGGACCCAAAGTCTGGAAATTTTCAAGCAGGTCGTTGAGCCCTTGCAGGATAAAACCAACTTGATTCTGTGCTTGACCACCAGCGGCATTCCGGGTAGAAATTTGCCCACCGAGGAGCGCCTGGCTCCGCTGGCGTTGAAACCCGAGCTGGCCTCATTTGATGCGGGATCGATCAACCTGGGAGATTCCGTTTTTATTAATTCCCCCGAGTTTCTCGAGAGTGCCGCAGCCAAAATGAAGGCCCTGGGTGTCAAACCCGAGCTGGAGATTTTCGATCTTGGAATGATCGTCACCTGCCTGCGAATGAAAGGCCAGGGAAAACTGATCCCACCGCTTCACTTCCAGTTAGTTCTGGGCACTCCCTGGGGGGCGCCGGCCACCCCGGAATCTCTGCTGCATTTGCATCAACATCTCCCCTCTGACGCCACCTGGTCCGTCATCGGCATCGGCAAGGGACATCTGCCAATGTCCATGATGGCCCTGATCATGGGGGGCCATATCCGGGTGGGCATGGAAGACAATATTTACTATTCCAGAGGTGTATTGGCCAAGACCAACGCCCAGTTTGTCAAGCGCATTGTCCGGATTGCCGGAGAATATGGTCGGGAGGTGGCCACACCGGATGAAGCACGGGGGATATTGGGTTTGGTTTGATTTCAGGTGACGTAAACATAAACTCAGTCAAGGAGGTTAGCAATGGGAATTCTATCTTGGATTATTATGGGGCTAATCGTAGGTTTGCTTGCAAAATTTATCATGCCAGGCAAAGACCCGGGGGGAATTATTATTACCATTTTGATAGGAATAGCGGGTGCTTTTGTGGGTGGCTTTATTGGGTCATTTCTGGGATTGGGGGCAGTTACAGGATTTAACATCGGGAGCCTTTTACTATCTGTTGGTGGTGCTGTTCTCCTTTTGATTTTATATCGTGTGGTAAAGAAATAAAGAGAGATAATGTGGCAGAAAAATACGTTCACGGATATGACTCATGGGAAAACAGACGCCTGTAGGAATAGCCCAATACTTTAGAGATGAGTCGCGCTGTCACCGGTCGATATTGAGAGATCTACTTGAACAAAGAGGCGTTAACATCAATTGAATCTAATTCGAAGACTGTCCCGGCACTGTATCCTGAATCAGATGAATTTCAAGCAATGCCGAACGTCTTTGCTACGGGCTACATGGTGGGTTTTATCGAGTGGACGTGTATCCAGGCCCTGAACCCGCATCTTGACTGGCCGGAAGAACAAACCGTTGGCATCCATATCGACATCAGTCATGTCGCAGCAACACCTCCGGGACTATCCGTCACCGCCAAAGTTAAACTTGTGGAGGTTGATGGCCGACGACTGGTGTTTGAGGTTGAAGCCCATGATGACTTTGACCTTATTGCTCGCGGCAGACACGAACGCTTTATTATCAATAAGAACAAGTTCGATCGTAAAATCAATGAAAAATCCAAGGCCAAAATTGCATGACGCATATTAAGCTATTGTAGATCAGTGGATTATCTAAAGTGGAGATAAGAATAAGCCAATGAAAAAGTTTTATGGAATCCTCTGTGTATTTGGAATTGTACTACCATTATGGTTGCCGATTTTAGGCACTTGCACGGTTGGTGTATCTCTCGGTTTGCCTCTGTTTTTAATAATGCGGGAAATTTAGTTGACAAATCGGAAATGGGGAAAGAAATAGAAACAGGATTGAGGTCATGAATAGTTGCTGATTCCCTATGGAGACAACCGACGGTCTATCGCTACTCTTCAATGACTTCACGCAGCTTGAGTGATAACTCTTTGATATTGAATGGCTTCTGAATAAAACCCTTGCAGCCGCGTGCCAAAATATCACTTGCCTGCCCTCTGAGACTGTAGCCACTTGAGAGGAGAACTTTTACTTTCGGGTTTATTTCGCACAGTCTGTCATACACTTCGCCCCCACTCATATCTGGCATGATCATATCTAAAATGACCATTTCAATGTCGCTTTTCTGCCGACGGTAGATATCTAGTGCCTCTTCCCCGTTTCGGGCTAGGATGACAGAGTAGCCCATTCGGGTCAATAAGCGTTGCCCGACATCAATGATCAATTCTTCATCATCAACCAAAAGGACATTTTCACATCCTCGTACCATGTCTTCAGCCGATTTTTTTTCCTCAGCGACGTCCGTCTCAATTGCCGGCAGGTATACCTTGAAGGTCGTGCCTTGATCCTTTTGACTGTTAACTTCAATAAAACCGTTGTGATTTAGAATAATTCCGTATACCGTCGCAAGCCCCAAGCCGGTGCCGCGGCCCATTTCTTTGGTTGTAAAAAAAGGCTCAAATATGCGTTTTTGGATTTTTTCATCCATGCCCGCACCAGTATCCCTAAC
>JASFSK010000442.1:0-4797 GCA_050114455.1 Desulfobacterales bacterium
TGTTTCCAATCCAGAAATGCGGATTTTTGTCCAAGGTCAAGGAAATCAAGCGCTTGTGCGGAGGCGTAGTTTACTACGCCGCACAAGCAAGCGCGCAGATTGACACCGAGATTGGGCAAAAAGACCATTTGTGGATGGAAACTAGCTGTTTCGTCCGAATATCAGAGTATGGGGGATGAACAAAGTAAAATGGAGCCGGGTCAAAGACATGCGCTTTTAAGTTGGCCCCTTTTCACTGGATCTAAATTGCTAAGTGAAACTACGCATTTTCGCATCTGATATTGCAGGCGACTACCCCCAATCGGAGCCGTACTGCAGGAAACCGTCTCAACATGAATTTTTCCCGAAAGATAGGCGTTGTTGTACTCTGGAATGAGGACAAAAAGTTCACTAAATCTGTTAGTTGCTTTGCCATTGGTTTCGGAAAATTTGATTTCAGCAGCCTCATCACTTATGATGGTAACATGACCTACCCTGACTGGATCTGGACCCAGTATGGCAATTGGCCTTCTGTTAACTTCATGTCGTTTGAACCTTCTACGCTCAGGCCTTTGTCCGTTTAATTTCATTTCCATCTCCTCTTTCTAAAAAAAATTTAACCAAAGCTTCGAATGTGAGCTTGGTGGTGATGGTTATGTGAACATCCCGGTCATATGAGTGCAGTCTGCTTTACCCACACTGAGATCAAAATTTAATCGAGTAATTAATTGAAACTTTGCTTTACAAAACCATCCTGAACTTTCTGGATCTGATTTGTTTGACTATTAAAATAAAAATTTTAGTTTTGCTATAATCCAGCGCACAGAATAATTGTGTCCTGGTTAACATTTTAACGACATTCTTTTAATTGTTGTGGGGAAGATAAGTTTTTGGGAATGCAGTAGGAAGGAATTTTTTTGTCTTAAAAAATTACCTCACCGCTGTGAGATGTGGGAAAATGCTAAACTGCGGATTACCATTCAAGGTTCTCGGAGGAATTAGAAAACATCCTTTGATTTCGTTCTTTTTCAACCGAGGCAAGATCAATTATTGTGATCTTACCATTTTTATAATCTATGAGATTTCGTCTCTTCCAATCTTGTAAAATTCGATTGACCCATTCCCGGCGGGTACCAACAAGTGAAGCGAGGTCGGATTGGTTCATGGATAAGTTTAATTCATACATTTTACCAGCCACTATCTCTTTACCAAGGACATCTTTATAGTGCAGAAAAATATGCAGCAGTCTTCCTGCTGCATCATATTGCGCGATGGTTTCTGCAAATGAAGTAGCCCATCTCAGTTTTTTAACCAGCACATTAATAAGTCCCAATGCAAGTTTCGGTAATTCGCTTATCAGTCGCAAAAATTTACCGTATACTATTTCAAGCAATATGCAGTCTTCAAGGGCTTGCACTGTTGCTGAACGCGGCTTGCCGTCGATTGCTGAAAATTCGCCAATAATATCATGGTCTGAATATATCTTTAACGAAGTCTCGTCTCCTGATTCATTCACCCTTACAACCCGAACCTTTCCTTTAAGGATAAGATAGAAGGATCGGCTATCATCGCCTTGATGAAAAATAATTTCCTTTTTCTTGTATCTTTTCGGGTGGAAATTTTGCGCCACTACATTTAAATCATTTTCATTGAGGTCTGCAAACAGCTCGCTTTGTTTTAAAAATGCAATGCGCTTTTTCAGATTATTGTCATCCAAATTCTGTTTTTTCATCCGGAGCCTTCCAATTATTTTTTTTCGCTCTGAAATTTAGAGTCCATAAAAATGAATTACAAAAATTCTCAGCTCGATGCGGGCGTGCGATCCTCAACCAATGAGTGTCAGATTATAATTTCTAATAGAAATTCGAAAAAATACTAAAAATAATTTTACGTGCCAATCACAACAAAACTCCGAAATCAAGTTGGATTTATATTATTTTGTAGATCTCCAGCGGTTCTTTGAGACCCCTTATGCTCTGTGGTCCAAGATTTTGAACTTCCACTTCAGCTCTGATTTGAGCCACAGTTGTGGCACTTACGAGAATATCCGTTCCAAATTTTTTGTTCAGACCTTGGAGGCGAGCTGCCAAATTGACGGTCAGCCCCGACAATGAATAGGAAAGCCGATCGGGGCTGCCGATGTTGGCTGCCGTAACCTTACCGGAATGAATGCCGATTCCGTGACGAAGACCGGCAAATCCCTCAGAGTCCAATTTCTCATTTACACGGTCGAGCTGTTTTCGCATTTCCAGGGCGGCTTTTACAGCCAATTCCGGATGATTTTCAACGGGAAGTGGTGCACCAAAAACAGCTTGAATCGAATCACCTTCGTACCGCAATATTACACCTTTGTGTTGTTCAATGGCGAGTGCCATTTCTGAAAAATAAGTATTTGTAATTCTGACCAGCTCTTTTGGCGGCGTTGACTCAACCAACGGTGTGTAGTCTCTCAAATCAGAAATTAAAACCGTTACATCTTTGGATTCTCCATCAAGAGGGATCCGTCCACTAAGAATTTCATCGCAAACTTTATCACTTACATATTTACCGAAGGTCCTTTTGATTGAATCCCTTTCGTGGCCCAGTCGTCTGATTCTTTCTCCCAGTGCAAAAGATAAAATAACGACCTCAAGGCAGGAGCCGATTTGAAAACTGTAAAACGTTGGAACGGTATAAGGCAGGGTGCCGCGATACGTCAGGGCATACACCAAGCCCCCGAAACACAGGATAGTCCATGCAAATATAAAGAAAAAAATCGGTCTGAAGCCTTTGTACCAGCATTTTACTCCCGACATGATAATAAAAAATGGACTCATCATTCCGAGGAGACTGGTGGTCTGATTCAATATTATAAGACTTGCAAAGGGAGTCATTGCCAACGTTCCAGCGGCGACAACAAGAACCGTCGCTAGTATCATATCCATGTATTTGGCATGCTCCCTGGTTTTTAAAAAGGATCTGGCAAAAAAAGTCCCCCAGAAAATTGTCAGGCCCAATGCAAAAATATTTAATCTGTCATGCAAAATTACATCAGTGAAGAAATCAAGAAACACTCCGTTGATAAACAGAAAATAGAAAATTACAGAAGCGATATAAAAAATATAGTAAAGCTGTATAGCTTCTCGCAATGAAATATACAGGTACAGATTGAATACCAGCAAGGCGAGCATGGTGCCATAATATATGCCCAACCACAATGTCTTTTTGTTCGATGAATCCCTTAAGGCGTCTTCGGTGGCGATCATAATAGGAAAATACAAACCGCCATCGGGATTGTGTACCCGCAGGTAAAAAGTTGTCTCAGTCGTCGTCAATACAGGCAGAGAAAAAACTAATGGGCGGCAAATAATCCTCTTTGTTTGGTCTTTTATTAAAATATCATTGGCATTTAGTATCTGCCATTGGATTGGATTTCGATATTGATCTGATGTCTGTTTGGGAACAAAAAGCTCACAATCTGTCAGACCACAGCGGTCTATTTTGAAAAACCAGCGGCTTGGTTTTTCGGATTCTAATTCGCTGCGCATTGAGAAACGAAACCAAAACGCCGACTCGGATAGACCTAAATTTATATTTCTGGATTTAGCAGGCACAAAATTATTCGACAGCGGTTTGACGGCAACATCATGAATAGTCCACGCGCGAGCCTGATCTTCAAGGATCTCAATATATGGTCCTAATTCATAGCTGTTCTGGTCGGATTTGAGGGTTAAGGCTTCAATTGGCGCGGTGGACTCAGCATATCCAAAGTGTACTGCTCCTGCAGTTCCAAAAAGAAGAAACAAGCATATGATTCGGCTTATAACCGTCATGGCTTCGGATGCTCACGGAAATTTTCTTTTACCTACTGTATTCGACAATTTTCCCATTTACAGCATATCCCATATCCCAACAATGTGGCCAATTTTTTCTTGATTGGCAGAAAGATCAAGTTCTGTGGAAAATTCTTCAGGTTAGTGTAAAATGCTAATTTTATATAAACAACATTGATAAACCATGATTTATTCAATGGTCAACAACAATTTCAATAATGTGGCCTTTCTCATCCTCGAGATGATCATCATGTTCGTGAGGATAATAACTCAATTCACAAGCCCCCTCGATTTAGCGGGAAGAGAATTTAAAGGTTCCACCGATACGGCGAGAGCCTGCTTCAGCGTACAAACCTGTTCGATGCCGGTGGCTTATGAATTGACGGGTGAGCACCAATGATGCTTGAATTGAACGAAATTTTAAAGACGATTGATTTCTTATCGTGTTTAAGGTATCCAAATTCTATCTGCAATAATTTCTGCTGAACCGATAAGTCGTTAGTCCCTCAATAGGTCACAAGTCCAAGGATACTTGGCATTCTGGTAAGGGGCCGCCATCGGCGAGGACCCCGCTCGGCCACAACACATTGAGAAGGGAGGTTTAACCATGATAAGAAAAGCCTTTTTCCCGGGGTGTTATATACAGGGAGAGGATATTCTCCGAAATTTCGGGGAAATTGAAGAACTCAATAAGAAAAAAGTTTTTATACTTGCCACGAACACAGCCGTGAAAAGAATTATTCCGGAAAACCTTTCAACCTGGAAAAGTATATGCGAAATTGAATACGAGAAATTCAATGGTGCGTGCACTTGGGACGAGATCAACAGGCTGGTCGAGTTAGTAAGAGGTGGTATCTATGATTTCATCATCGGTATGGGGGGTGGCAAGACCATTGACACGGCCAGGGTGGTTGCCAAGCAATTGGGCATCAAATATATCGCAGCGCCTACCATCGCCGCTACAGATGCACCCACCGCAAGTGCTTGTGTCGTCTACAATAACGAA
>JASFSK010000443.1:0-4796 GCA_050114455.1 Desulfobacterales bacterium
ACCTTGACCAGCACATCGGTGCCGCCGGCAATGTATTTTGCGCGATCTCCATAGGATTGGTGCAGTGATATCGCCTCATCTAAATTCTTGGGAACGAGGTAGTTAAATTTTCTCATAAAATCCCCTCTATTGGATTGACGAATGACGAATGAATATTGAATAATTGTGGAAGTCGCAAGGCTCCATCATTGATAATTTAAAATCGACAGCATTCCTTAATTCGTCATTCGTCATTCGAAATTAGTCATTCCGTTGAAACACAACCGGCAACCCGTCTAGCCGATCTTGAGGAGTATTGCGGCGCCAGTATCCCCGGCGGCGCAGCCGGCAAAAAGGAGATAGCCGCCGCCAGCCATGACGACCTCTTCGATCCCTTCAATGATTAAACGGCCGGCCGTCGGTCCCTGGGGATGCCCGAAAACCAGTGAACAGCCGTAGTTGTTTATCTGATTGACATCTACACCCAAGTTATTGGCCAGGTGGACGTCATTGGCGGCAAAAGGATTGTGGGTTTTTATGGCCTTGAGATCATCTGCCGAAATACCTGCAGTATCAAGGGCCATGCGGGAGGCGGGATATACCGCGGCCGCCATGTGAGCCGGTTTGGTCCGATGATAGCCATAAGAGACTACCTGTATTTCGACATCCGGATCGGCGCTGAGTTCCTTAGCCTTCTCGCGGGTGGCAACCGTAATGGCACAGTGGCCGTCAGCCGGATGGGTCTGTGCCCCATAGGTGTGAACCCCTCCCGGTAATACCGGTTTGAGCTTGGCCAATCCTTCAGCGGTGGTTTCCATGATACCTTCGTCCTCCCCGAGCATGATGGTCTTCTTTTTTGAAACCTGGAGCATTACCGGATACATGTAGCGTTTCTGAAAAGCCCGATCGTCAGCCAGGGCATCCTGGTACTGCTGGTAACGTCTCAGGGTCACGGCATCGCACTGCTCCCGCGTAATCCCGGCTTCGGCAGATACATTCTCGGCTGTTTTTATCATGGCCTCACCGGCCCACGGATCTTTTGAAAAGTTGTCCATCAACCAATCCTCGGATAT
Organism: Desulfobacterales bacterium; assembly: GCA_050114455.1. GTDB lineage: Bacteria > Desulfobacterota > Desulfobacteria > Desulfobacterales > JAFDCJ01 > JAFDCJ01. The sequence continues at coordinate 1,053 of JASFSK010000443.1, forward strand.
CACCTGGGCGCCGGGTCCTTTGGGATTGGGCCAGATCGCATGGGGTCCATTGGAGCAGCGGTCCGTCATCAGGCACATGGGGGTTTGGAACAATCCGGTCTCAACCCCGACACTGGCCTGGTAGACAGCGATTGTTGAGGTTGAGCAGGCCTGGCTTACCAGAATTCCGGGTATGCCGTCAGCACCCATCATGGCTGCCGCCCAGGGGCCGCCATAGAACCCATGTAGCTGGTGAACGGTGATTCCCAGATAAAGGTAGTCATATATTTTTGGATCCCAGTTTTTTTCCGCCAGCCATCTTTTGGCTGTTTCTGCAGCCAGCACAATCGAATTTTCATTGGCCATGCTTCCCTGCCAGCGGGAGAACGGAGAACTGTAGTAACCTTTGTACGGAATATACGCTTTTGTCAACATTGCATGCTCCTTTATAGAATTGGTTAGTTGTTATTTTTTATAAGTTAACGTCTGATTCAGCTGTTTCCACATTCCGCATTCCAACTTCCGCATTCTGACTTCATACTGGCCGATTATCGAAAAATCGTTTCGACTTGCGCTCCGATCGCGGCAATGAACAATCATCCACGATTTCGACATCACAGCTCACCATGATTTTCTTTTTTATTTCAGCTTGGACCTTGGCGGACAGCGCGGGCTTTTGGGCAGAATCCAAACCTTCGCAACATTCAAGACGGATTGTCATATAATCTTTGCCGTCGTCTTTTCTTGTCATATGTACCTGGTATTCGCAGCCGGCATCGGGAACTGAAGATAAAACTTCATCAATTTGGCCGGGGTAAATATTTACGGCCCGGAAAATAATCATATCATCCGAGCGCCCCTGGATCCTGTCATGCATGGGAAGAATGCTGCCACATGAACAGGGATGATCGATCATTCGGGTCAGGTCCCGTGTCCGGTAACGAATCAAGGGGGTGGCTTCCTTGCATAAGGTTGTGACCACCATTTCGCCAATCTCGCCGGCCGTGACCGGTTCGAGTGTTTCGGGATCGAGAATTTCCAAAATATAATAGTCCGCCCAGTAGTGAATCCCTTCATGTTTTTCACAATCCAGTCCGGTCCCCGGCCCATAGAGCTCAGTCATTCCCGGAATATCAAACATGTCATCCAACCCCAAAAGTTCCTTGATCCGGAACCGCATGGCGTCACTGCTTCTCTCCGAACCGAAGATCATCTTCTTGAGGGCTATTTTATCTTTCAGGTTCCGGCGATTGATCTCCTCGGCCATCAAAAGGCCCATCGATGCGGTACAGCACATTGCAGTGGTCTGAAGATCGACCAGGAATTGGCACTGCATATCGATGTTACCCGGTCCCACCGGAATGGCCATGGCACCCAACTTTTCGCAACCCAGTTGAAATCCAACACCCGCTGTCCAAATGCCGTAGCCCACAGCTATTTGGACCGTGTCTTCAACGCCGATTCCGGCCATCTCATAACATCTGGCAAAAAAGTGCACCCAGTCGTCGATGTCTTTCTGGGTGTAACTTAAAATCTTGCGTTTGCCGGTGGTGCCGGAACTCGCGTGTACCCGAACCACCTGTGATTGGGGAACCGAAAGAAGCGGTAGGGGATATCCTTCCCGCAGATCCTCCGCGGCCGTAAACGGCAGTTTTCGAATGTCATCCAGCGTCCGGATATCTGAGGGCGATACCCCGACTGCGTCCAGCTTTTTGCGATAGTGGGATGATCCCTGGTAGGCATGACCGACCGTCCATTGCAGCCCTTCTAATTGGTGCTGCTCAAGTTCATCAGTATTTTTAAATGAGGGCATGAAAGTTTTGGCCATGCTATGCTCCTTGGGGCCTCTTAAAGCTTATCACCGATAATATTTTACAAAATACGGTTTGAAGTTTCAGGTGTTGGGTGTTAAATCCCATATGGAAACTATCTCCTATATACATTTAGAATGACTGAGCGAGGCCATTCCATCCTTCCGCATTCCACATTCCGACTTCCGCATTCTTTTCTATGCCGCATTCGTCATTCGTCATTCTTTTCGGCCCGAATCTTATCAGTCTCTACCTCATCTACATTCAACCTCCCCGGATCAATTACAACGCCATAATCATCCCGGGCCTTTGCGATACTCACATATCCATTGACCACATCCGCTTTTACCGCCAGAGGATCCCGCTCCAGGGGGTTGCCATACCCGCCGCCGCCGGCGCTGTCGAATTCAATCACATCACCGGGCTGGCACAGGGTCAGACCGCTGGGATCCCCACTGCTTTGATTGACCGAAAAACGTGCCCCTGAGCCCGGTTTCGCACCGAATAACCCGCGGGGTGGATACTTGTAGCGGCCTGCCTGAACTGCAATCGAGGTCGGTCCTTCGGGAGCGTAATCATCGTCGGGGACCCGGATCGTCATCTTGCGGCCCAGACCACCCCGCATTTTCCCAGCCCCTCCCGAGTCGCACACCAGGCTGCGTTCTACCACAATCAAAGGTGTATCGCTTTCAAATATCTCTACCGGCGTATTGGCCCCATTGGCCGGAAAAATTGCACAATGGTGGCCGTCCATACGGCTGCCGGCGCCCAGGCCGCCACCGCGAATGATCATGGTCAGCCAGGGAGCGCTGTTGTGACGTTTGCCGTAAAATATGTTGGTCTGGGCCGGGGTACCGCCGCTTTCTGCGATGATGTTGTCCGGTGTGGCTGCGGCCAGGGCTTTGAACACCATTTCGGTCATGAAGTGACCGATTTGCATGCGGGCCGCCACTGCCGCCGGGAACTTACAATTCACCACCGTCCCCTCGGGCGCGGTCATCCTGACGGGACGGATGGCACCTTCATTGATGGGAATATCAGGATCGAACGCGCTTTTGACGGCCATAAATACATAGGCATAGGTAAAATTGTATACCACATTACCGCCCCAATCCACCTGGGACGAGGTCCCGTCAAAGTCAATGTGAATATCGCTGTCTTTGACCTCGACCGAAACCTTGATGGTAATGTCATCCCGCGATCCGGCCCCTTCAATGATACCTTCATATGGGTAGACGCCGTTGGGAATTTTTGAAATGGCCGCCCGCATACTCTTTTCAGTCCGCTCGATGATTTCATCGGCAAGATCATCCAGGGTATCGAGGCCCTCGTCTTCCAGCATTTCAATGACCTTCTGGGCACACACATGGTTGGCAGCTACCTGGGAACGAATGTCGCCGGTTACCTCTTCCGGTGTGCGGACATTCCAGCGGATCATTTCCAAAACGCTTTCATTGAGGACCCCGGCATCGTAAAGCTTCAACGGTGGTATGAATATCCCCTCCTCGTACACCTGGCGGTTGTCAGAGGCGACCCGGCCGCCGATATCCGAGTGGTGGAAGACACAAGCGGTAAAGGCCACCGGCCTTTTCCGGTAGAAAATCGGACTCATGACACAGACATCGTTCAAGTGTCCGGCCAGCAACCATGGATCGTTTACTATATAGACATCACCCGGTTGATAGGCATCCAGGGCAATGGAATTGATCAAAGCTTTGACGCCTAAAGCCATGGCGCCGGCCTGTCCCGGCGTGCAAAATGTTCCCTGGACCAATTCCTGACCCCGGCTGTCGGTAAACATGCAGGTATAGTCATGGGCATCGCGCAAAAGGCTTGAAAATGCGGTTCGAGCCACAGATGCATCCGCCTCGTCCACAATCGATACTAGCCTGCGCCACAAAATCTCCAGGGTAATCGGGTCAAATTGAGATTTTGGATTTTGGATTTTGGATTT
>JASFSK010000444.1:0-4795 GCA_050114455.1 Desulfobacterales bacterium
AAATGATGCAATCAACTATATTTCGATGGAATTCGAATTAAGGAGATTTCAATACAAATTCTCGATTGAACCCTTGGAGATCAGCCAAAGGTTGATAACAGAAAAAATCAATTGCCAGGTTTTTTTTGGATAGTATTGATAGTATGTATGGTATCGGAAATAACCAGAGGCTAAAATTCTACTTACCCCCTGAAACATGTTTCAGCAGGTCAGCATCTTCCATAATACTCAAGGGCTTAGATTTTGAACCGCACGCACACTTGCCCTGGCCGTGGTAGGCTGAAACGGCACCTTTTCACCCACTGTCAGGGTGAAAAGAGTGATGCCGATAAACAGGATCAGTGATGCGGCTCCAACCTGTAAACTTCTGTTGAAGCTTTCGCGCATGGTGTCATTTTTAATGAATCTGCGTTCGGTATAATTTCGTCCCAAAATGGCAAGGATGCCGATGCATGACATGGAAATCGCCATGCCAAGCGACATCATCACCACCATTAAAACCGCAGGGACCAGCAGGTCATGGGTCATTCCGAACAGCAGAACCAGAATAGCCCCGGTGCAGGGAACCGCTCCGGCAGCCAGGGCCAACCAACCTATGGGCGTGTCGTTATGCCGGGAAATCGAGCCGCAGGCACAGCTGCCATGATGATGCCCCACATGCTCCTCGATGTTGCACAGCCCATCTTGCTGCTGCTCGGACCGCATCCCCCGGAGTGCCCGCCATAACATGAATGCTCCTATGCCGCCGATTGCCCCATAGCTGATCAGCCTGACAATCCTGAAATCAGCAGGCGCATGGCCGGTTACCTGGCGAATGGTAAAGCTGGTCAGGCCCACGATAACAACGGCCGACAGCACATGGCAGACGGCAATGATCACGCCCATGCGGACACCCCGGCTTATGCTCCCTCCACACCCCACAAAATAGGAGACAACAACCGCCTTGCCGTGGCCGGGTCCCAGGGTATGAAGTGCGCCATAGACAAAGGCCAGCAGCAGGCCGAACCAGACAGGTCCGGATGAGTGACGGTCCCGGATGGCGGTCATGGCCTGGGTGAACAGGATGGTGACCCGCATCTGCAGTTTGCGGTACCAGGATTGTTCCGGATCCGTGGTTGGCATTTCGCCTTGTGCCAGCACATTTGATTCCTGTGCCGAGTAATCCGCGATGAATTTGCCCTCAAGTGTATAGTCGGCTTCCATATGGCTGACGCCGTCCACAAGGAACAGCGTATGATCACTCGGATTGCGGTGCAGGATCCCTTCAATCCAGACCGGGTCATAGCGGCCGCGGGGGGCCATGCCCGGCTCTATGGTGACATGGATCACCTGATTGGCTGCAGGCGGCGGGAAATGGGCACAGGGCGCCACCCAAGGTACCAGGAGAAAATCACGCACTTCAGGCTGATCCGGGAACAGGGGGATCACATAGCCTGGGATGCGAATAGCAGTATCAACAACGCCTGAGCCATTGGATTCAAGCTTTTTGCGGCGCTTTTCGGCAATTGCTTCCCGCTGGGATAACAGACGTTCCACATCGATGCCCTGGCTGTTCAGATGTTTGACAAGGCGCTCTTCTTCCCGCGCACTCACGCCATTAGGCTCACTTTTATTATTGGCGATCAACCAGCGGATCCGCACGATGATGCGCAGATCCCGCAACTGCTCCTGGTTCAGCCTGGCGATCGGGTCATCAAACTGGACATCATTGGCAGGACGCAGGTCATCCCATGAGGTGATGGGAGCGCCAGCAAAAGCCGGAACCGTAACGAGAATCAGCAATATGGCGACAATGGGAAATCGGCTGGAAAGGGTTGGTTGCATAAGCGTTATACGAATGACCTGGCAGAAAATTAGAGCTCCCACGAAAACCATCCACTTGCAGCCACCAGATTGAGTCCAAGACCACAGCCATTAATACCGATGGCCGCAGCCCAGGTCCAGACTGGCTGGTACAGTTCCAATTGGTCGGCATTGAGCAGATGAACGATCACGCCACCATAGCCGAAGAGGACCACCGAGAGGCTCATCAGTATCCGGTATGGCGTAAGGTTTTTCATCAGGCCTGTACTGAGAAACAGACCATAGAGCGCCACAGCCGCTACGCCTGTGACGGCATCGGTGGATGCCCAGGCCTGATGGCCATATCGCTGCGCCAGCAGGCTGAGCACGTTATACATAATGCCGCAAAAACAGTAGAGCATCTGCAGCATGAGCAACCTGTTTATCGAAATGACTTTGATGTCCTACACCCTGCGACTAATCAGTTATGTTCTTATATATCTTGCCATCCTTCATGATAAGGGCAAGGTTCTCTTCCGGCTTGAGCAGGATGGAGATGTCTTCAAGCGGATTGCCGTTAATCAAAAGCAGATCGGCCAGGGCCCCTTCCTCAATCACCCCGAGTTTGCCTGGATAAGGATTGCGGGGGCCGCTGAGGGCCAGGACTTCACCGTTCATGGACGTCGCCTGCTTGAGGATTTCCGTATTTGAAAACCATTTGGTACGGTTGGTGAATTCGGTAAGATGCAGGCGCTTGTTTTCCAGCGATCCCACCATATCGGCACCGAAAAGAACCTTGGCCTTGTACTTCTTGCAAAGCTTCATCAGGTTATCCAGCCCTTCGGCCGCCTGCTGCTGCCGGGCTTTTTGAGCCGGGGTAAAACTGTCCGGCGCAGGGCTGAGATAAACACCGGTCTGGGCACTGATATAACAGTCGTTCTTAACAGCCATTTTCACGGTTTCATCGGTTAGCAGGTTACAGTGTTCAAGGGTCTTTGCACCGGCTTTTATGGCCGCCTGGGTTCCTGGGTCGGTATAGGTGTGAACGGCAAGATAGGTGTTCCACCGTTTTGCTTCATCTGCTGCAGCCTTGATCTCCTCAAAAGAGTATTCCGAAATATCAAGGGGGTCGTACATGCCGGAGACTGCACCGCCTGTAAATATCTTCAAGAAATGCGCCCCTTTGCGAAACTGCATTCGGCTGGCTGTCAATACTTCATCCACTCCATCGGCAAAGATGGTCAGCCCGGCCTTCTCAAGGGGGGTTTCTCCGGGGCCGCCCATCTGGCGTGGCAGGGTATGCTCTGAGCGAAAATCGCCGTGTCCGGTGGTCATGCCGATGGCAGCACCACTGGAATAGATGCGCGGCCCGGGAAAATATCCCTCGTCAATCGCTCTTTTGACGCCAAAAACTGAACCCGCAACATCCCGGATGGTGGTGAATCCGCGCATCAAGGTGTTTTTAGCGTCAACCAGGGCAATGGCTCCCTGGTAATCCAGCGGCGAATGAATATGGTCCTGAATACCCAGATTCCATTGCAGGTGGGTATGCGCATCAATGAAACCGGGCGTCAGCGTCCTGCCGCGGCCATTAATGATTGTTGCACCCTTCGGAGCGGATATACTTTCACCGACAGCTACGATTTTGTTTCCTTTTATCAGGACAGCCTGTCCTGGAATTAAACTCTCGTCGGTACCGTTAAAAACATTCACATTCCTAATGAGAATGGAAGAATCGGCTGTTTCTTTTTTTGCGGCAGCTCCGGCCAGATTGGTTAATCCGATTAAAATGAAGAGTGAAAGGGCCCAGGCAAGGTTTTTTTTCATGCTCATTCTCCTATAGAGAAATTTTCAATTAACAGCTGGAGTGAAGACCACTAACAGCCGCAATTTCTTTAATGGATGCATACTGCTCCCCACGAGTGAGTCAGATATTTGTTAGATCATGATTGTGAATGGGGATTTCTAAACAGAAAAAATTGTATATATGCGAAAAATAGCATGGAAGTCAAGATAGGATAAAGTTAGCTTATCCATTCACGAAAATTACTACCAAGAATAACTAAAAGCAACACGTGCAAAGCTCCTCGCTGAAAAGTTATGCAGCCTTCTTTTTTTACATTTTTGTCTTAAGAACGAGTATGTCCTGGATATCTCACAATAATAAGAAGTTATTACAAATTTTAGGATAATTGGAATTTATAAGTCTCTATATCAAGGCATTGTCCATCAAATGCGCAAAAATAAAAGGTTTGAAATGCAAATTATCAGGTAATGATTGGCACTGAAGCTAAAAATTACAACAATCTGGACGAATGCCTTCCAGTTAGGACTTTATGATTAAATCTACAATTCCCAAGTATTTTGGGGAACCACTATATGTTGAGGTTGTTCGACAGGTAGGAAAAGTTCAGGTTTCGTGCCAAGCCTGAAATAATGAAATTATTGAGTTTGCATAACGAAATTTAAACCGATGATGATTTTTGTGGCCATCGCGCCACCACAATACATTGGGGTACGGTCCACTGATTGTGAAATGAAGGATATAATTTGATATCGTAATAGGCATCTAACGAAAAAAGTTTCAATTCAATATGCCATTTTTGAAAAATGCGGATGTTATGTAACATTGAATAGCGTTTTATCAATAATTGCCTGACCTCAAAAGAACTAAATTTACAATGATAGCCGGTTGAAGATGAAAGCATCAACAAGTTTATAACTCAAAGCAATTATTGATAAAATGGTGAACTGTACCGCGCTTTAACGTCAGGGTTTGACGGGTGTCGTCTATGGGGATTATATGGATGGCATCGAGTCGATATTTTTTTAGTGAGGGCACTGATCAGAGCAGGATAATCTTACTAAAATGAGAAACTTGAGCCGCAGACGCCCTCTTTGTTGTCTGAAAATTATAATAAAGCTTCTGGATCATACTTACATGCCCATTTTTGGCAGAAAATGTGCGCAGCTATTCGGTCGTGCTTTAACAGCCGTTTTTTGATTTCAGATA
>JASFSK010000445.1:0-4794 GCA_050114455.1 Desulfobacterales bacterium
GGATCGCTTTCCGGTGATATCACCAAGGATCGAAAAGCGGTGCGCGATGCCCTGGCTACGATCAAAGGTTTCAATGGAATTACCGGCGGTTTGACCTTTACCGAGGAAGGTGATCCCATTAAATGTGCCGTCATCGTCCGAATCAGCGATTCCGGTGAGTTCGAATTTTATACATCGGTTTGCCCATGAATCGATTAGGCTGGTTAACAGGCTCAACCGATTCGAATGTTGATAACTTTGGATGGGTGTGATATGCAATTTAACTAATTTTTAGGATCCGGGAGCTCATTCATTGAGCCCATAACATGTTAATGCGATTTTCTAACAAAGGAGGCAAATCATGAAAAAGACATTGTTAATGGTGACGGTTATTTCTTTGATGACAGCGGGTATGGGGGTTTGCGCGTTTGCCAAAGGACCCGACAGCATTAGAATCGGGGTTAATGCGCCGCTGACCGGTGATATTCCAAAAGTCGGAGAAGGGACCAAATTCGCTGCCCAAATGTGGCTTGAAGATGTCAATGCCGCCGGCGGCATCGAGGTAGGCGGAACAAAATACAAGGTTGAGTTAATTATTGAGGACAATGAATCCAAGGCCGAATCCGCCGTTAAGGCCAATACCAAGCTGATTACCGAAGAAGATGTTCTGGCCATAGTGGGTCCCCAATCTTCAAAACAGGCAATTCCCGCTGGGGGCAAGGCCAACGAGCTGGGCACGCCTATGATCAGCCCCTGGTCAACCAATCCGGACACAACCAAAGACCGACCGTTTGTATTTCGCGGCTGTTTTTTGGATCCCTTTCAGGGGCCGGTGGTTGCCAATTTTATGAAAGACGAGTTTGGCTTTAAAAAAGCTGCCGTTCTCTACGACGTCGCCAGCGACTATCCCAAGGGGCTGGCAGAATTCTTTAAGGAAGCCTGGGAAAAGGTCAATGGCCCCGGCTCCGTGGTGGCATTCGAAAGCTTTACCACCAAGGACACCGACTTCAGCTCCCAGCTGACGAAAATCAACAACTCAGGTGCTGAAGTGCTGTTCACCCCGCAGTATTACAATGAGGTGGCTCTAATCGTGCAACAGGCCCATCAGCTGGGCTGGGATAAACCGATTGTGGGCAGTGACAGCTGGGGGTCGGCCGAAACTGTCAAACTTTGCGGCAAAGACTGCTACGGTCTGTTTTTCAGCACGCACTATGCCGCGGCGGGCGCAAAAGGTGCAACCAAGGCGTTCATTGACCGTTACAATAAAAAGCACGGGTATGTGCCGGATGATGTAGGCGCGCTGACCTGGGATGCCATGCGCCTGGTTCAAGCAGCCATAGAGGGAGCCGGCGAGCTGACCGGTGACATTGAAAAAGACCGCAAGGCAGTGCGCGACGCCCTGGCCAAGATCAAAAATTTTGATGGAATTACCGGTAAGATGACCTTTACCGAGGACGGCGATCCGATCAAATGTGCAGTAATCGTTCGTATCAGTGATGCCGGTGAATTTGAATTTTTTAAGTCAGTTTGTCCGTAAATATGAACACCAAATGCTAATCGAGTAAACGGCGGCGGGGTTCAAAGATTAAAGGTTTACGTAATCCTTAATTTTTGTTGAATCCCGCGCCATGTAAATTTACTTGAACCGTTAACCTGCCAACCCCCACCAGATATTGAAAATGATCCAGAATGAAGACGGGCCAGGCTTACTTGCTTTGAGCCCGCTTCTTTTAGCATAAATTGAGCGATTATTAATTTTCCGGTGGTGTTATCTTGGGTGCATGATGCAACAGGGATGGGACTTTCGGGCCAATTCGGGAGTGGGCTGATCGGTGGTATAGAGATATTACTTCTCCGAGAAGATCTTTCTCCGTTTTTGCGATTGATATACCGTAAGATGTTAAAATTTTCTCAACCCAGGTAATTTTCAGAACCAAGGAGAAACCTGATGGTATTTTTTCAAAACCTGGTCAATGCATTGCAGTGGGGAAGTTTCTACGCACTCATTGCGCTGGGATATTCCATGGTATACAGCATTTTAATGCTATTCAACTTTGCACACGGGGATATTTTTATGGTCGGCGCTTATATCGGTTTTGGCGTTGCGACCACCCTGGTTGCACTTACCGCCATGGGGGCTTTTGCGCTGCCAGGTTGGTTAATTCTGGTTTTAACCATTCTGATTTCCATGTTTTTGACTTCATTTGTGGGGATGTTTGTCGAACGGGTCGGTTACCGGCCCCTGCGCGATGCGCCGCGGGCATCAGCTGCTATTACCGGCTTGATGATCGGCATCATTTTAGAGACCGGCAATCTGATCCTGCTCGGGGCCCAGAGAGTCAGCTTTCCATCGTTGATCGAAACTTCCACCTATCATCTTGGCGGGGTCGTGGTAACCAATAAAAAAATCATGATTGTTCTGGTATCCATCACCCTGTCATTTTTGCTGCACCAGTTCATTCGGCGCACCCGATGGGGAATGGCGATGCGGGCTATGGCCTTCGACTATGTTGTTGTGCCCTTAATGGGCGTTCCACTCAACCGAATTGCGGCGTTGACGTTTGCCATCGGTTCAGGACTGGCGGCCGCAGCCGGCATTTTGTACGGTGTCGCCTATCCGGTTTTGGATCCTTACATGGGTATTCTGATCGGATGGAAAGCTTTTGTGGCTGCCATTTTAGGTGGAAGAGGATCAGTCGTGGGGGCCACCCTGGCGGGATTTCTGCTGGGATTTATTGAAATGTTTGTACCGATGATATTTCCATCAACATTTCGGGACCTGATCGCCTATTCGATCATATTGCTGATTCTGGTTTTTCGTCCCCATGGCTTCTTTGGTGAACCTTACAGCGCCAAACTTAGATTGTAGCTGGAATGAAGCTGTACCAATAGGTTGGCAGCGGACGAATGAGGATTCAGGTTATTTTCAATTATCTGTATGGGCGATATCGTTTCTAAAAATAGCATTACTAAAAACTGAAAAGTTCAAGAAACTTATTGGGAGAACCATGGAAGCAACAGGTGAAGACTTGTCAACAAACGGTACAACCAAATTAAGTCGTATTCGGGAGCTCGCGGCACAAATCCCCCTGCTCAGCTGGCTGCTGGGTGCGCTGGTTGCGGTGGCGCTGGAATACTTTATCGGAACTCCTTTTGCCCGGGCGTTAGGGTTGCGAAAAGCACCGATGCTGTTCGGTTTTGTTATTATGCTCAAAAAGCCAATGTTGATCCACAGTGCCGTAATTTATTTCGTGCTGATTTACTTATTGCCGATTACTGTGATTGCCAGGTTGAGTGCGGCGAGCATGAACCGGCTGGCGGCCAAACTTCTTGATTTTCCCCTAATACTGTCGGCTCTCATTCATCTTGGAATGCTGTATGCCATTTTGCATTGGTGGGCTGACCTGAGCCTCTACCGGGCCGAAGTGCTCAGGTATACCTTGATCGCTGTATTGGCGACCTTGAGTTTGAACCTGATCAACGGTTACATGGGCGAATTTTCGTGTTCGCACCCGGGATTCATGGCCCTGGGAGCCTATGCATCCTCAGTTTTCACAGTGGGCCTATTTGCCGATGACAGGCTATTTGGAGCGGCCTTGCTGCCCCATTGGTTAGGTCCTTTCTTCTTCCCCGTTGCCTTGATTTTCGGGGGACTGATCGCTGCCCTCGGTGCCCTGGCAGTGGCGATACCCTCATTCAGGACAAGGGGGGATTATCTGGCCATTATCTCACTGGCCTTTATGTTCATTGTAAAAAGCTTGATCGAGAATCTGGAATTTGTCGGGGGGCCCCGTGGATTGGGTGGCCAGCCTGCGTGGGCCAATCTATCGGTGGTTTTTGCAACGGTTGTACTCGGAATCTGGATTATAAATAACTTTGTGCGGTCCACCATTGGAAAGGCTCTGAATGCGGTTCGTGACAACGAAATGGCTGCCGATGCCATGACCGTTAACACCCGCCAGACAAAAATTACGGCTTTTTTATTTGCTGCCTTCTGGGCCGGTGTGGCCGGTGGCTTATTCGCCCATGTCTTACGCTACGTAAATCCGGGAACTTTCGGAATCCAGAAGCTAGCCGAGGTTCTGGCAATGGTCTATTTCGGGGGACTTAATTCCGTCTATGGCTCCATTGTCGGCGCCTGCAGTATCAGCTTGCTGGGTGAGATGCTGCGCCCACTGGAGCAGTGGAAGTGGATTATTATTCCCTTGCTGTTGATATTGGTAATGATATTCCGCCCGACCGGTCTGATCGCTTTCAAGGAATTTGATGTCAGAAAAATAGTACAGCCGAGGAGGTCGAACTGAGTAAACTCAATCTTAGAACCATTGAGGGAAAAACATGGCATTGCTGCAAATAGATAAAATGACGCACTACTTTGGCGGACTGAGGGCGGTTTATAACTATGATCTTGAGATCAATCCCGGCCAGATTCGGGGATTGATCGGGCCCAATGGCGCCGGTAAGACGACGATCTTCAACCTCATTACTGGTATTTACAATCCGACGGAGGGAACGATATCGTTAGAAGATTACAAGATAAATGGCCACTCACCCCATGAAATCGCCAGCCTGGGAATAGGCCGCACCTTTCAAAACATGCTCCTGTGGCGGCATATGACGGTGCTGGAGCATGTCAAAATGGCGCGTTATTCCAAATTAACTTATGGGTTGGTCGGCGCCTTCTTCGGGACTGCCAAACGACACCGGGAAGAAGCCGAAAGCGAAGAAAAAGCCCATCAGCTTCTGAAGATGATGGGGGTCGATCAGTTTGCAGGTCAAATTGTTTTGAATCTTCCTTACGGTGCCCAGCGCAGA
>JASFSK010000446.1:0-4791 GCA_050114455.1 Desulfobacterales bacterium
CTTTTCAAGGTTTGATTGCAATCCTGCGTTGGATTGTTCCAGCTCCGCCAGACGCTGCTGTAATTCATCAGCTTGTTCAGCTTGCTTCCGGAGGATGCTTAATTCTTCGATGAGTTTATCCTTAGATTTCTGGAGATCTGATTTCATGCTGGAATTGCCCGAATCCTGTTGTAATCTTTAAACCGTAAACCTGGGTCCTCAAACCGACTGGTTTGAGTATAAACAACCGGGCTCAATGATCTGATCCTTTGTCCTTCTTCCTTCGTCACTCGTCGATCGTCCTTCGTCATTCGTCAAGGCTTTCGGGATTTAGAGAGAATATGAGTGGCACTGCCGAGAAAAAGTTCAGCGGCCTCACCCTCGGTTTCAGAAAGCGTCGGGTGCGGGTGGACACTCAACGCCATATCTTCGGCCAGGGCACCCATCTCAATGGCCAGCACACCTTCTGAAATAAGTCCTTCCGTCTCACGGCCGGTGATGCCCATTCCAAGGATCCGCCCATTGGCCGGATCTACGATCAGCTTGGTCAACCCTTCCGGTGCTCCCATGGTCGTCGCCCGGCCGGAAAATTTCCAGGGAAACCGCTGAACGGTCACCGGCTTGGCTTCAGCACGCGCCTGTTCTTCGGTCAGCCCGCACCAAGCTATCTGGGGATCGGTATACACTACCGCCGGCATGGCACGGACATCGAAGGCCGATGGCTCTCCCGCGATAACTTCAGCGGCGACTTTACCTTCCCGGGTGGCTTTGTGGGCCAGCATCGTGCCACCGACAACATCGCCAACCGCAAAAATACGTTCATCATCGGTGTGTTGGCGTTCATCCACTTTCACAAACCCCTTCTCGTCCACAACAACTTTTGTATTTTCAAGACCGATATCCTGGGAGCGCGGTCTACGGCCGATAGCTACCAGCACCTTGTCAAATGTTTGCTGAGACGGTTCGATCTCACCCTCAAAGACCACCCGAACGTGGTCTTGGCGCTCTTCCATCGACACGACCCTGGTATCCAAGCAGATTTTCTCAAATACGGTGTTTAACCTGCGGTGCAGGGGCTGCACCAAATCCTGGTCGACACCCGCCAATAGTCGACCCTCAAGTTCCACCAATGTGACCCGGCTTCCCAGTGCCGCGTATACCATGCCCAATTCCAGCCCTACGTATCCGCCGCCAAGTACCAGAAGCTTTTCAGGAACATCGGCCAACGTCAGGGCACCGGTGGAACTCATGATCCGACCGCCGGTTTTGAAATCGGTTTTTGGAAATGGAATCGGTTGGGAGCCGGTGGCCAGAATGGCATGCCGGAATTTGATGTGACTGATATCGGAACCGGACACACGAACGGTGTCGGCGCTATCAAACGCCGCTTTTCCTTTTAAAAGTTGAATTCCCCTGCGGTTGTTCAAACTGACCAGACCGTCGGCCATTTGATCGATAACACGTTCCTTCCATGACCTGAGCGCTGCCAGATCGATATTGGGTTTACCAAAGGAAACCCCCATGTCTTTGGCCCGGGCGGCATCGTATATGAGCTCTGTGAGATACAGAAATGTCTTCGAAGGTATACAGCCTTTAAACAGGCACACGCCGCCGGGTCGGGATCCCGCATCAACCATGGTCACATCCAGGCCTAAATCCGCCGCTCTGAATGCTGCTGCGTACCCTCCCGGACCGCTGCCAATCACCAAAACTTCGGTCTCCTGCGTCAACTCTCCCATAACCATTGAAAAACCTCCGCTTATACCATACTCATCAACAGTTCATCCGGGTCTTCAAGTGCATCTATGATGACTCGCAAAAATTTTATCGCATCAGCTCCGTCTAGAACGCGATGGTCGATGCACAGGACAATCGGCATCATCAATCGTGGAACGATCTGAAAATCGCCTTTACCCACATCCACCACTACCGGTTGCATCCGTGCCTGACCCACTCCCAGTATAGCGACTTCCGGGTAATTGATGATCGGTGCAAAAAAACCGCCGCCCATAGCTCCGGCATTGGTAATCGTAAACGTGCCACCCTGCATCTCTTCAAGTGCTGTTTTGCCCTCCCGGGTCCTTTGAACCAGATTATTTAGCTCGAGAGATATTTCTCTGATGCTTTTACGGTCTACATCTCGAATCACGGGGACAATCAAACCCCTGTCCGTATTGACCGCCACACCGATATTATAAAACTGCTTGATGATGATTTCCGAGTTTGCGGTATCCAGGGACGCATTAAAGTTGGGGAAGGTTTTCAGGGCAGTGGCAATTGCTTTCAGAGCGAAGACGGTCAGGGTTAACTTACCGCCGGCGGATTCGATTTCTGTTTTGTGCTTTTGCCGAAAGGCCTCCAATTTAGTGATATCGATCACATCCTGGCTGTTGACATGCGGTATCAGGGACCATGCCAGAGTCATCTGTTTGCCGGTCGCCCTGCGAATGGAACGATAAGGAATCCGCTCAACCGATCCCCAGCGGGTAAAATCCGGTAAAGGGGGCTCTGAAACTGAAGGACGTTGGTCTCCCGGGAATTCCGGCTCTAAATCGGCTTGGGCTTCGTTGTCTGCCCGGCCGTTTTGGGCGACCCGGCGAACATCCTCAGCGGTCACCAGACCCGCCGGACCGCTGGGAGTGACGCGGTGTAGATCGACGCCGAATTCCCGCGCCAGACGGCGGGTCGCCGGTGATGCCGGGACGGGTCCTTCTTTGGGTGCAGGAAGTGGATCGCGGACGGCTGGGACGGCCTCGGCAGGGGTCGTTTTTTTTCGGTAGTCTTTTTCATCTTGATCTGCCGGATCGCTCTCCCCGTTGGCGAATGTCATCATCACATCACCAACATTGACAATATCGCCGGAATTGACAAAAATTTCCTGAATGCTTCCGGAATAGGGCGATGGAATTTCAACGGCGGCCTTGTCCGTTTCAATCTCCAAGATGATGTCACCCTCACTAATTTTCTGTCCGACTTCGACCAGCAAGGCAAGTACTTCACCTTCGTGAATACCCTCTCCCAGATCCGGCAATTCAAAAGACCTGACCATTGTACCCCCTTAGGAATGAATTCAATTTTCAAGCGTTTTTCTGGCCGCACGCAGGATACGTTGTTCATTCGGCAAATAGGCCTTCTCCCGGCTGAACAGTGGGATGATGATGTCATATCCTGTCACCCTTTCTATCGGAACTTCGAGATAGTAAAACGCCTTTTCCATCAAACGACTGACGATTTCAGCCCCGGGGCCAAAACTTCGGGGGGCTTCATGGACGATCACCGCCCGGCCGGTCTTTAAGACCGATGCAATAAAAATCTCATCGTCCAGCGGCGAGATTGTCAACAGGTCAATCACCTCGGCCTCGACACCCTGTTTCTTTTCGAGCGTCGCCGCAGCCTCCAGGGTCGGCCGCATCATGGCTCCGTAGGAGATCATCGTCAAGTCTTTGCCCTCCCGGACGATTTTTGGTTTGCCGATGGGCACCGTTTCTTCATGCTCGGGTACTTCCTCGCGAAATGCACGGTAGAGCGCTTTGGATTCATAAAAGATAACCGGATCCGGATCTCGTATGGCGCTGACCAGCAGTCCGCGGGCATTACGGGGTCCGGACGGAATAACCATTTTGATTCCCGGTATATGCGCCCAGAAGGCCTCACGGCTTTCTGAGTGATGCTCCAAGGCCCGTACGCCACCGCCGTATGGCGTCCTCAGCACCATCGGAACATGGTAACGCCCCAGAGAGCGTCGGCGCAAGCGTGCAGCGTGATTTTCGATCTGATGAAAATTTTGATAACTGAAACCGGAAAATTGGATTTCACAAATTGGCTTGAGGCCGTAAACGGCCATTCCGATCGACATTCCCACGATGCCGTTTTCCGACAAGGGGGTATCTAAAACGCGCTGCTCACCGAAGCGCTCGAAAAGACCATCGGTGACACGAAAAACACCGCCGTCAACACCCACATCCTCACCCAATAGGATAATACCATCATCTTTTTCCATTTCCTGCTGCAGGGCGAGGTTCAGGGCCTGCACCATCGTCATCTTAGGCACTGTTCTCCTCCTCCGCGATGTCGCTGAGCTCCTGTAGAAAAGCTTCTTTTTGTTCTTTCAGATAGGATGGCATTTGCGCATAGGCATGATCGAACATGTCTACCGGATCGCCCATAGCCTTCATCTGTTTTTCTGCGCTATCGATTGCCGCCTGGATTTCTGCCAGAACTTCGGATTCGATGCCGGCAATATCGTCTTCCGATAGAAATTTCTTGTCGATGAGGTATTTTTGATATCGAACAATGGGATCCCGCTCCCGCCACTTCTCAACTTCTTCGTCTGTACGATACCGCTTGGGATCGTCGGCGGTGGTGTGCATTGCCATTCGGTAGGTAACACATTCGATCAGCGTGGGTCCCTGCCCGGCACGTGCCCGTTCGACGGCTTCTTTTGCTGCGGCGTACACGGCCAGAACATCGTTGCCGTCCACCTGGATACCCGGTATGCCGTAGGCAATGGCTTTTTGGGCCAGGGTTTTGGACCGGGTCTGTTTGGAAACTGGAATCGAAATGGCCCAGTGATTATTTTGACAGACAAAGATGACAGGCGTTTGGAACACACCGGCGAAATTCAAGCCTTCATGAAAATCTCCTTCTGATGTTGCGCCGTCCCCGAAAAATGTCATTGCCACTTTGTCTGTTTGTCGGTACTTGGCGGCCCATCCCAGACCGACGGCATGCAGAATCTGAGATCCCACCGGAACCGATATGGGCAGATTATTCAGGTCCTGTGGGATTGTTCCGCCCTCATCGTACCCATTG
>JASFSK010000447.1:0-4773 GCA_050114455.1 Desulfobacterales bacterium
CGAAGACCTGTTTGAGCACCAGGTCAGCTCCCCGGGCGGTGATGATCTTTCGGTCGAGCCCGGCGGCCTCCAATGCATCGATATTCGATATTTTGATGCCATCGATGAATTCGGTGGTCAACACACAGGACGTGGTGGCCTCGCGAAAAACTTTTGGGATATAAACATATGGATCTTTCAGAAAATGGCTCGCGGCCCGCTCCATATTGGTGGCTTCAGTTTTATAGTCAATCTCTTTTTCCAGGGTCCGGGCAAACTCCTCAACGATTTTAACCGGCCGGTGGAAGGACAGTTCCTCAATATGGCGTTCCGCAAGCGTAGCCAAGTGCAACATGATTTCGAGGTCAATCTCAATGATTTTGCGGATGCCGGGTCGCTGAAACTTGACTGCAACCACTTCGCCGTCTTTTAATACTGCCCGGTGTACCTGCCCGATAGAAGCAGACGCCAGGGGTTCATCATCGAGATGGTCGAAAAGCTCTTCGGGAGAGCAGTCAAACTCGGTGCGGATCGTTTGGCGAACTTGCTCGAAGGCAAAGGCCGGCACGTTGTCCTGCAGTTTTGACAGCTCCTTGATAAATTCCATCGGAATCAAGTCCGGCCGGGTCGACAGGATTTGACCGAGCTTGATGTAAGTGGGGCCCAGCTCTTCGAAGGCCATTCTCAAGCCCTGGGGCTTGGTCAGACGTCCAATTCGAACTGGCCGTTTTTTCGAGATCATTTGAAGACCGACCTCGATATACTGATCGATCCTCAGCATTTCCAGCAGATCGCCAAAACCATACTTAAACAGGATGGTCAGAATCTGACGATAACGGTTGAGGTGCCGATAGGTCCGGCCAATGACACCTATTTTTCTGATGCTCAGCATATATTAGGATGATTCCTGCTGGCTGCTGATCATTTTTTTCAATTCCCGGATTTCCTTTTTTACAGCCTTGAGTTCATCACTGGTAACCACATTGGATTTTTTTAAAAAATCCTGGACGGTTTTTTCCACCCGGGCTTCCAGTTTTTTTTGGGTTTCTTCATAACGCTTCTGCAAATCTTTAACAAAAGCGCTGCCGTCTTTTTCGGTCATTTTACCTTTGTCTATCAGCTCTTTTGCCAGGTCTTCCACTTCGTCCCAAGTTTTCAGTGCGAGTCCGACACCGGCCAACAAAGTTTTTTTAATTAAGTCAGACATTTCATGCTCCCTTTTCAGCTATTTGCTCCATTCCCTATGCTATTTTAGTTTGCCAATGATGGCACTGGCAATTGTATTTTTTTGAATTTCTTTGGTTCCTTCGTAAATCTCGGTGATTTTCGCATCACGATAAAACCGTTCAACTTCATATTCCGTCATGTATCCGTATCCGCCCAGAAGCTGTATGGCTTCGTCAGCCACCTCGACTGCTGTGCGAGCGGCATACATTTTTGCCATGGAGGTTAGCTTCGGGTCTATCCGGCCCTGATCAAAATTCCAGGCCGCCTTGTAAGTGATCAGACGGGCGAGCTCTATTTTCGTCGCCATATCGGCAAGTTTATGCTGGGTGACCTGAAATTGGGCAATTTTACGACCAAATTGTTCTCTTTCCTTGACGTAGGCCAGCGCACGATCGTAGGCACCCTGGGCCGTTCCCAGGGCCTGAGCGGCAACCAGAATTCGACTTTCGTCGAAAAATTCGAGTACCTGATAAAAACCCTTACCTTCTTCTCCAATTAAATTAGCGGCCGGTACGCGCACATCTTTATAGTTGACCTCAGCGGTGGACATCATGTGAATTCCCATTTTTTCGCCCACATCGGTGGCCGTGAGACCATCCCGATCAGCTTCGACCAGGATCAGGCTGATGCCCCGGTAAGACGGCTGAGCGTCAGCGTCTGTCTGGCACATGGTACAGTAAAAGCCGGCTTGGCCGCCGTTGGTAATAAAGGTCTTTGTACCGTTAATGACCCATTCATCGCCTTCCTTAACGGCTGTCGTATCCAGCGATGTGATATCCGAACCATGGCCTGGTTCGGTGAAAGATCCGGATGACAGCATCTCCCCTTCGGCAACCGGGGGAAGAAATTTTTGCTTTAACTCCTCACTGCCAAAACGTAAAACACATTCAGAGGCGAAACTCGACAGGACAACGGCACTCCCGATACCCGAGTCCTGGGCGCAAAAGGCATCCGCAATCAGGATGTTTTCCAAAACACCGAGCCCCTGGCCGGAATATTCTTCCGGATAATGAATGCCAATAAATCCCAAATCAGCGGCTTTTTTCCAAATTTTGGTTGGAAATTCATGCGTTCGATCCAGTTCCAGGGCAAGTTCCCTGTCAAATTCGCCTTTCGCAAATTCTTTTGCAGCTTTTAGAATTTCTTTTTGCGATTTAGTGAGCTCAAAATCCATTTTCGTTCCTCCAAAATTACCTAAATAACCAATTTTTCTGTTCTTCGAACATCTCAATCAACGGCTCAAAATCGAGAAATATGTTGTATATCTATTTAGAAGCCAAACCGGAGACGATTCGGGAAAACAATGCCCTCATTTTATGATCCGCTGAGCGCCAACCCATTGTTTACGGGCGGCAATTTTATGTTGGGATTAACACATGACTTGGACCAATGCAAGGAATTTGCAGACTGTAGTCGATAACCGCTAAAACTCCACTTAAACATTTTGCTGAATGCAGGCGACGTCCCGCAACATGAAAGAAATTTGACTGTTAGCTGAAACGGGCTTAATTAATTAGATTTTGTGGACTGGACAGAAGTGGTCTGAATTAGTATATTAGCCAGTGAATGAACAACCAAGGCTCAAAAAGAAAGGAAAATAATTAAAATGCCTTTTACAATCGCTCTGGCCGGCAAGGGTGGCAGTGGAAAAACCACCATGGCTGGTCTGCTTATCAAATATCTGGTAAAGAAAAACAAAATCCCAATTCTGGCCGTCGATGCCGATTGTAATGCGAATTTAAATGAGGTGCTCGGCCTCGACGTCAAAGACACCCTTGGCAACGCTCGGGAAGAAATGAAAAAAGGCATTGTACCCGGCGGCATGACCAAAGATATATTTATGGAAATGAAACTGGAAGAATCCATGGTCGAAGCAGAGGGATTCGATCTGGTCGTTATGGGACAGCCAGAAGGAGCCGGTTGCTATTGTGCCGCCAATACCTTGCTGGCCGGCTTTATGGACCGACTGGCCGGAAATTACCCCTTTATTGTCATGGACAACGAAGCCGGAATGGAGCACATCAGCCGGCTGACCACCAAAAATGTAGATATACTTCTGGTTGTTTCGGATCCTTCCCGGCGCGGCCTTCAAGCCGCCGTAAGGATTGATGATCTCGCCAGACGTTTAAATATCGGTGTCGGTAAGAGCTATGCGGTGATCAACAAGATCAAAGAAGCACCGTCCAGTCAGGCATTGGAGATGATCGCGGCCGGCGGGCTCGAGTTGGTCGGTACGGTACCCGAAGACAGAACCATATATGAATTCGATTTCAACGGACGGCCGACTGTCGACATGCCCGAGGACTGCCTTTCCGTTCAGGCCGCTTTTGGGATCTTCGATAAGATCGTGGCATAAAGGCATGGTGCTGAGGGCATGGAGCATAGAGTTTACATTCCAAAAAATCCGAGGAAAAAATTTCTGAATATGGCACAACCAAGCGCCTAAACAGCTCTATTCACTTCGCGCTTTGCTCTATGTGCCGTTCTGAATGATTGCGAGTCGTGACACCATGAAAAAAACCGGTTTTTTATACGATGAACGGTATCAGTTGCACAAGACCGGCGACTATCACCCGGAGATTCCGGACCGGCTTGTTTATATCTATCGAGGGATTGAAGAAGCCGGGCTGCTGTCCGAACTTGTCCGAATAGAAGGCCGCCCGGCGGATATGAAATGGGTCGAATTGGTTCATGACGGCGCCTACATCCGACGTTTCGAAACAGCCTGCCGTTCCGGCAATCGCATTTTCGAAACTCCGGACAATCAAATGTGCTGTGATACCTATGAAATTTCATTGCTGGCGGTCGGCGGTATTCTGGATGTTGCCGACCGCGTGATGAAAGGCGATCTGGATAATGCGTTTTGTGCAGTCAGACCGCCGGGGCATCATGCAGAAGCCAGCAATGCCATGGGATTCTGCTATTTCAATAACGTCGCCATCGCTGCCCGCTATCTCCAAAACCAGTGGCCCATTCAGCGAGTGGGTATTATTGATTTCGATGTTCATCACGGCAATGGGACCCAACATATCTTCGAAAATGATCCAACGGTATACTATTATTCCATCCATGAGCACCCTTCTTTTGCCTACCCCGGGACCGGACGCGAGTTCGAAAGCGGGAAGGATTTAGGGCATGGGTACACCAAAAACTCGCCGGTGCTGCCGGGACAGGGAGACGATGAGTATAAGCGCCTGATCGAAAAAGACCTGCTGCCGGCCTTCGATGAATTCAAACCGGAAATCATTCTCGTCTCTGCCGGATTCGACGCCCACATAGACGATGAAATGGCCGATATGCAATTGTCCACCGATGGTTTTTCCTGGATTATGCAAAAGATTGTTGAATTGGGAAATCTCTACGCCAAAGGGAGGGTTATCTCCATTCTGGAAGGCGGTTATTCATTAAAACGGCTTCCGGAATTGGCCAGAAACCATGTAGAGATACTGCTTAATGCCTGATTCCCAGGTGATAACCAACAGGATAGTCTATAAAGGTCCAATCAACTGTTGCGCTTGCAATGTTGAGGCGATTTTAAGGTAGAATAAACAGAAAAAAATTTTCCGG
>JASFSK010000448.1:0-4758 GCA_050114455.1 Desulfobacterales bacterium
GTTGTCAAGCTTTTTAAACAAATCCGATTTTACCTGCTTATCTTCGAAGACCGCTTCGATGACCAGATCCGCATCGGAGACCGCGTCGAAATCGGTTGTCCCAGTAATTCGAGAAAGGATTTCATCGACCTGGCCCGGTGTAAATATTTTGCGCTCCACACCTTCACCGAGCAATTGCTTGATGATCCCCAGACCGCGTTCGACATATTCGTCTTGGGTGTCGACAACTACGACATTCAATCCTTCCTGGGCAATTTTCTGTGCGATGCCGCTACCCATGTTGCCGGCACCAATGACTCCGATTTTATTGATTTGTGACATGCATTCTCCTAACGGTTCTTCCACACCGGTTTGCGTTTTTCTTCATAACTGGCGATGCCTTCCAGTGTGTCTTCTGTTTTCATCAGGGTATTGAGGAACAAATCACTGACACCTGCCAAGGCCGGCTCAAATGCCAATCCCAAATGCTGTTTGACGGCTCGTTTATTCAGCCGAATAATCAAAGGACTGTTGGCCTGGATTTCTTTGACGATCTGATCGGTACATTCTCCAAGCTTGTCATCCTCGGACAAATAGGCGACCATCCCCATGCGCCGGGCATCTTCGGCGCTGTAAAATTTCCCTGTGGTACAAATTTCAATGGCCCTGGCCGGCCCGACAAGTTGCGGCAAACGCATGGCTGCATAAGGTGGAAAAAAACCGACCTTTATTTCAGGCTGACCGAATTGAGCACTTTGCGCTGCGACAATAACATCGCAGGCAATGGCCAATTCCATTCCCCCGCCTAAACAATATCCCTGGATGGACGCGATGATCGGCACTTCTACCTGCTCCGAGAGTTCAAAAATACGATTGAAGGTCGCAATCATTTCATCGACCTTGTCCGGTTTATGATCACCAACTTCCACCCCGGTGCAAAAGTGCTTGCCGGCCGCAAGATAAACAATACATTTCAGATGGCTGTCGTCAAGAAGGGACTCCAGCAGGCCATTGAGTTCTTGCATCATTTCAATATTCATCATATTGAATTTGGGACGGTCAAGCGTAATCCGTGCAACACCATCGGCTTTTTCAAATTTCAGAAATTTAAGTTCGGGCATGATTGTGGTTCCTTGTATTAAGAGGTTCGAAGGTTCAGGTTTCACAGAGGTTCAAAGGTTCAGGGCAATTATAACCCGGAAAATTGAACGTTGAACCTTTAAACCTTTTGAAACACATAGTTCAGCTGTTCATTGGGCAGGGTGTTGGCCACTGTCTTCATCTCCATTCCCATCGAAATATCTTTTTCTTCTATCCCAGGATCAATTCTGCCAAAGACCTTATAATCACCGTAATCGAGCAAGGCGATGCAATAAGGGACATCCTCCTGGAACCCGATGGGAGCATACTCCAGTTTGCTGTAGGTAATCAGCCTGCCCTTGCCACTCACCTCAAACCACTCCATGTCACCGGGCAGACATTGATAGCAGTCCGATCTGGGTGGGAAAAAAACCAGGCCACAATCTTTGCAGCGTGTTCCCATGACCTTGCCATTTTCCAGATAAGAGATGAAATCATTGGTTTTGGTAATGGCGGTAAAACTGACCGTCCCGAATTTTTTGAATCGATCGTCGACTTCTTTTTTGGCCATATTTTTTTCCTTTTTTGGGGAGTCGGAAATCCGAGGTCCCCGGTATAGATATATAAATAGCTGATAACTCCAAATTCATTGCCGTCCCAGTATGGTCACATTACCGTATAGCCCGACGCCACCGATATTGTGGACGAGTCCGATTTGCGGGTTGTCCACCTGAATATCTCCGGCCTCATCCCGGAGCTGCAGTACGATGGTTCTGATCTGGGATCCCCCGGTGGCTCCGATCGGGTGGCCTTTTGACAACAGGCCGCCGTCCACATTCACCGGGATGCTGCCTTCTTTGTAGGTCTCCTTGTTTTTAATCAGTTCCTTGCCCTGTCCCGGGGCTGCAAAGCCCAGATCTTCATAGGCCATCATTTCCGCGATGGTGAAACAATCATGGACTTCGGCGACATCGATATCAGCGGCGGAAACCCCGGCCATTTTATATGCCTGCTTGGCTGCCTCCTGGGCCACCGTCAAACCCGAAAACAAATCCCTGCCAGCCAGATTGACACTGGTTGTCGCAGCCCCCAGACCCATGATCCAAACAGGTTTCTTGCACAAAGCCTTTGCCCGATCCTCACTGGCAACGATGATGCAAGAGCTGCCGTCAGCATTCGCGCAGCAATCGCCTACCCGCAGCGGGCTGGCCACCGGGCTGGACATACGGTTTTCGGGATCCGAGAACATATCAAAGGTCACCGGTTTGCGGTAGACAGCCTTGTCATTCAATTGGCCATAGGTGGCGGCTTTCACCCGGATTCTGGCAAGGTCATCGGGTGAGGTGCCGTAAGTTTCCATATGGTTGCGGGCATACATGGCATAGTAAGCCGGCATCATCGTACCAAATGGACTTTCCCATTGGATATCGGCCCCGCGGCCCATACGTTCCTGAGATTCGGAAGATGAAATTTCAGACATTTTCTGAAATCCGATGACAGCCACGACATCATGAAGACCTGATTTTACCAGGGAATAGGCCAGCCTCACACCCATGCTGCTCGATGAGCAAAGGCTTTCCACATAAAAGGTGGGCTGTGGGTTGAGGCCAAGGTACTCGGCGAAAACACCTGCCGGTGAGCGTTGTTTGTCGTATTCGGGTGCAGAGCAGATAACAGAGGCACCAATGTCAGTGCTCGTAATTCGAGCGTCCTGCATGGCCTCCTTAAATCCCTCGAAAGCCAATTCACGAATTGAACCGGGATACGAGCGAACGAACGTACTTTGACCGACTCCGATGATAGCTACCTTAGTCATAAATTACCCCTTTGAATTGAATATTTAAGGTTCACCTTCGGCGGATCGGTTGGAAAAATGACCGCAAAAACAACGAAACGATCCGGTTTTAAAAATCTTCAATCTTCAACAGACATCTAAATATACTGTCCGCCATCAATTTTAATGATCTCGCCGGTAATGTGTCGGGCTTTTTCGGAAGCCAGAAACGCCACCAAATTTGCTAAATCCTCGGGCTGGCCCACGCGTTTGAGGGCACTTTCACCCATGGCCAGGTCAATAATTTTATCTCTGGCCTCGCTTTCTTTGAGCATGGCGGTTTCAATCAAACCGGGAGCAACCGCATTGACATTGACTCCGAACGCGCCCAGTTCTTTTGCCAGGGCCTTGGTATATCCAATAATACCGGCCTTGGAGGCGGAATAGTTGGTCTGTCCGAACTTGCCCCGCAGTCCGTTGATGGACGTGATGTTGATAATTTTGCCATATTTCTGGTTTTTAAAAAGCGGTGCGACCTGGCGGGTGAAATTGAAATATCCTTTCAGGTTCACCTCTAAAACCCGATCCCATTGTTCTTCGGACATTTTCCATGACACGCCGTCCCAGTTCATCCCGGCATTGTTAACCAGGATTTCCAGACTGCCAAATGCATCCAGAGCCGAATTCACCACTCGCTCGGCATCGGTAAAGGAGGCGATGTCGCATTGAATGGCCAGGGCCTTGCGTCCTATTTGTTCAATCTCTTCGGCATATTTCTTGGCCTCAGCTTCATGTTTGCGGTAAGTAAGACAGATATTGGCACCTTCCCGGGCCAGTTCGAGAGCCGCGGCAGCCCCGATTCCCTGGGATCCGCCGGTGACCAGAGCATTTTTCCCTTCCAGCAGCATCTTGTCCTCCGTTGTTTGTTTTATCGCCTTTTAGCCAAAGTGTTTAAACGTGATATCCGTCACCACTGGCACCATATATTTTTTTGCTTTTTCACCGGTGGTAACCGTTAGCCACGTTGAGCATATTTTTGGCGGTCTAAATCAATAAAGATTTGCGGATTATCTATTCTTTGGGTTTTGCCAGAACCGCTGCCATAAATTCGAGGTCAAATGCATCGCCTTTGGCCTGCCGTCTACGAAATTCAATGAAATCGATGACATCCTGACCGGTTATTTTCTTAGTGTTGAATGCGTTAAAACCAAGATATGCTTCAGAATTCATATTTACAGCCAGCCAATGACGGTTGATGGTCTTGGCCTGATCCCAGAAAAATTTCTTTTTAAGCCGGATACCCTCGACGCTTTTAATCAGACAACCGGGGAATAAATTGGTATATGTCCACAGAATTTTGTTGACTTGGGCATCTAACAGTTCAAAATCAGTTTTCGCTGCTTTGACGTATTCCCGGGCTTTCTTTGCATCTTCGCCACTTTTAAATTCACCATAAACAATCTCGCCCTCGTCAATATACTTGTCCGTGATAATCGCGGGATTACGCACCCAGCTGCCATTTTCTTTGATAACCGGGACACATTTTGAAATGAGCCCTAGTTGTTTCATTTTATACGCACTCCACATTTCGCAGGAGATGCAGTTCCACATGGCCAGTTCCATAGGCAGCATCCAGGGTAGAAAATCCGAGCTGCCGCCGTCCGGCGCAGAACCGTGTCGCGGTCCGGCTTGACCGAAAATGGCCAGGTCGCTCGAAACAGTTGTATCGCATGCCATTCCGATTTCCTGCCCGCCTGCGACCCGCATACCGTTTACCCGACAAACAGTGGGTTTCTTGCAATTCAGGATGCTGTCAACCATGGCGTTAAATAGGTCCATGTAAGCACCGTATTCCTGCGGTCGGCCGGCATAATATTCGGCATATTCTTTGGTGTTCCCGCCGGTGCAAAACGCCTTGTCGCCTG
>JASFSK010000449.1:0-4757 GCA_050114455.1 Desulfobacterales bacterium
GGTATAAAGCTTAAGCTAACAAGACACCCCGCACAAGTAACCCCCGGTATCATGGCTACCGGCGAAATACCGCTGGAAAATGATTTTGAAGAATTGGAACCTGATTTTTACCTTAGAAAAGAAAATAAGGTTATGGCAGACACACTTGCCGATGATCAGGCTCTAATATTGGAAACAACCGAAGGCATAACGGTTTTGCTGGGATGCAGTCACCGGGGGGTGATCAATACGTTAAATCACGTTGTCAATTTAACCGGAAAAAAGGGCATATCTGCTATGCTGGGGGGGCTACATTTGGGCAAGGCCTCCGACTCGAAATTAAAACAAATAATGGATTCTCTCCACGAATTCGACTTGGAGAAGATCGGGGTAGGTCACTGTACAAGCACCCGTGCACTGATGGCACTCTCCAGCGAGTTCCCGAACAAAGTATTTCTCAACACAGTTGGTAATGTTATCAGCCTATAGCTGACGATAACTCGATATGACCTTATTAATTCAGACCGTTGCTTCTCCGGATTTCATGTCGCCGTCCAGGTTGCCTTTACGTTTGGTCAGGAAGTGGATTGGGCAGGATGAACGGAATTTGCAGTAAATTAGCGGGTCACGACAGTCTAGACATTCTTCACACATATAAATATTATGTTTCATACATCCAAAACTGGTTTCCCTTTGCGGGTGATTCACACAAAATCCCAAATTATCATCTCCCTAATATCTTAGATCGTTTTTCCATCCATTTGGCCTTCTAAATGCTCAAGCTCTTTGAGTATGGCATCCCGTTGATCTTCAAGCTCAAAGAGTTTGGTCATTATCGGTGGCTTAACCGAATGCGCCGGCAGTTGATCTTCGACGGCTCGAATCTTTTCTTCCAGTTTTTTCAGCTGAATTTTCAATGCGTTGATTCGTATTTTCATGGATGTATGCAATAATGTTTGAGCATTGGTAATTACACCCGATCAAAATATGCAACGTAATAATAAATCACAGCCCACTCAATTTATCAATATTTTATATGCTTCGATAAAATACCATTGCCAATATACCAAAATTAAAATATTGTATCCGAATCGAATTTTTGCAACAAACCCTTTTGCGGCATTATTGAACAATATTCGGCCAAACGGGTGGAACAACTTATGTCCAACACCAACACGCCATCGAATGACTTTTCTGAAAGCGAAGATATTGTCCTGATTGTAGACGACAATACCACGAATCTGCAACTGCTGCATGAAACGCTGGAAGGCATAGGCTACCGCCTGTTAATTGCCAAAAACGGTAAAACCGCCCTGGCCATTGCCGGCAAGGCAAATCCTTCACTGATCCTACTCGACATTATGATGCCGGAAATGGATGGCTATGAAGTCTGTCGGCGCTTAAAATCAGATGAAAAAACCAAACAAATCCCAGTGATTTTTATCACGGCATTGGCCGACGAGGACGATGAAGCCAAAGGCCTTGAACTTGGTGCCGTAGATTACATTACCAAGCCGTTTAACCCGGCGTTGGTCAGAGCGAGAGTGCGAATCCATTTGGAGTTAAAACAGCATCAAAATCGATTGGAGCAACTGGTAAGGGAACGCACACGCAGATTGGAGCTGACCCAGGCGGTCACCATAGAAAGTCTGGCGACCCTGGCTGAATATCGCGATCCCGAAACCGGAGGGCATATCAAACGAACCCAGAATTATGTCAAAGTACTGGCTAAGCAGCTTAAGAACCATCCCCGGTTTCAAAACGAATTGAATGACGAGATCATCGATTTGCTTTACATGTCAGCTCCGCTCCATGATCTAGGCAAAATAGCTGTGCCAGACAACATCCTGCATAAAGCCGGCAAATTAACTGATGAAGAATTTGCCGAAATGAAAAAACATACAAATTACGGCCATGATGCCTTACGGATTACAGAGCAAAAGCTTGGCGAAAATTCATTTTTACGCTATGCGCGCGAAATTGCCTATACCCATCAGGAAAAGTGGGACGGTTCTGGCTATCCAAACGGGTTGAAAGGCGATGCGATACCTCTTTCCGGGCGATTAATGGCCTTGGCGGACGTTTACGACGCTTTGATCAGCAAACGGGTCTACAAACCTCCGTTTTCCCATGAAAAGGCAGTTGAGATAATTTTGGAGGGCAAGGGCACCCATTTTGATGCCGATATCGTCGATGCCTTTGTAGCCCTGGAGGAAACGTTTCGCAATATTGCGCTCTCGTTTGCCGATCATGAGGAAGAGCGGCAAATGCTTTCCGGCGGGGAGGAATATAAAGCAGGAAAATACCGGTCGGTAAAAAATATTTTACTTGTAGAAGACAATGAGATCAACTTGGAGATCATGTTAAGTCAGTTGACGTCCATGGGATACACGGTGGACACTGCTGCCAATGGCAAAGACGGCCTGGAGAAGTCTCAAAAAAAGAGGTATGATGTCATTTTGACCGATATTGAAATGCCCGTAATGGATGGCTATCAAATGGCCGAAGAGATACGCCGCACCGAGAATGATTCCACGCATTCAACGCCGATTATAGCCATTACTGCCAGTGAATTCGACTTAAACGAGCAGAAGGCCAAATCGCTCGGTTTTAGCGATTATATGTTAAAACCCCTTGAAATTGATGTGTTAGAAAAAAAAATGGTGGGCGTTGCTCCCAAAACATAGGTGAGTCCCAAATAAATAGAAGACCTCGATATATGAAAAACAGAATTTTATTACCTGCCCACCTGAATTGAAATATGTACTCTTTCAACATCATCTTAGAAAAGGAATTAGACCATGATTAAAAAAACGTCTTTTATTTTGGCAATCGTTCTAACATTGACGGTGTCAATGGCTACCCTTGCATCAGCAGGAAAATCGTTAAACCGTATCCTGCAAAAAGGTGAACTGGTCGTCGGAATAACGGGGACCCAGCCCCCGCTAAATGCGACATCCAAAGATGGCAAGATTATTGGATTCGATGCCGATATAGCCAAATCAATTGCTCTAAACATGGGAGTCCGGCTAAAGTTTTTTAGAAGGCCTTTTGCGGAGTTACTGCCAGCGCTCGAAGCAGGCAAGGTTGATATGGTATTATCCAGCATGACCATGACGCTACCACGAAATCTGAAAGCGGCCTTTGTCGGTCCCTATTACATCTCTGGCAAGGGAATTCTGACCAAAACAGATAAAATAGGCGCTTTGCAAAAAGCGGACGGTCTGAATAAAGCGGAGTTTAAGGTCGCCGCTTTGAAAGGCTCGACCAGTCAAGAATTTGCCGCAAAAGCTGCACCCAAAGCAAATCTGGTGACAACCAGTACCTATGGCGAAGCTGTCGAAATGCTTCTAAACAATCAAATTGATGCCTTGATCGCAGACTATCCTTTCTGCGCTTTTACGGCATTTCGCTACGAAGACAAAGGATTAATAGCCGGCCAGTCAAAGCTTACATTTGAACCCCTGGGTATCGCCGTTTCCGAGGATACGCTGTTGATCAACTGGCTACAAAATTTCATGATGGCGCTTGAAGGCAGCGGTCAACTAAAAGCACTGAATCAACGCTGGTTTAAGGATGGTTCCTGGATAAAAGAGCTTGAGAAATGATGAATCACAGCAGTTTTTTGGAAAAATGAATAATTAAGAAAACACAATAAAAGATATCCAGCGGTTCACCCATATACGGTGAACCGCTGGCCGAGTCAATTCCCGCCTTGGCAGCCGATGTCCCGGTCGCAGGTTGCTTTCGGAAAGAAACTTCACCGAGGGACAAATCTGGCAAGCCTAATTTAAAGCCACTGGCTTATGCAGCCATTTTTCCTCACCAGCAACCCGACCACATTTTTTGCACAAAAATTTAGGGTTTTTGACGATATCACTGAGCGAATCAATTTTTTTTTCGATGTCGTCCTCTTTCCATTTGCAGAGCCGTTTTTCTTTTTTGCCCATCTTCAATCTCCCTATTGGTTCAGTTTTCAATACGTTTCACCATTAGACCCATCTTAATTATCAATAATAAGCTTGTAAAGCACAGCCTATCCAGAATAGGCCTGGTCAAACCAATTGTCAGCAATTTTTATTTCAAAATTTGGAGTATTGCAGAACCTGAAATCAGAGGCGAGATGGCATACAACTGCAAAGCCCCGACGCAGTTGCCGGGGCCTTGATGTGAAATTAGTGTCGAATACCCTCGATACACTATTTTAGTGCGTCGGTCATGTCTTCAGCGGTACCGATGACGTATTGGGACAGATCGCGGGCTTTGGGATTTCGGGGATCGCTCCAATCATAAAACCCGATGCCATTGCTGGCGCCGAACTCACCATTTTTCACCATTCGCATCAATGTCAATGGCGGGTACATACGGGGGTCATTGGATGCCTGGTACATTTGCAGGGCGACGCGCAACATGGTGGGGGCCGTGACAAAATCGTGCAATTTAAAGGTGCCTTGAGGATGTCCCAAGCTGGTATTCAGGCCGATGTCACCGTCTTGAACCTGAATTTTTCCCTGCTCCAAAAGTCGAACGGCATCCAGCATTTGTGGAACCAGCAGCCGATTCACCCAAAACCCGGGGATGTTGGGTGCCAGAAATGGTGCCTTGTTCATATCCAGCAGGGTCTGACGGGTGAATTCCACGGTTTCGGCACTGGTTTTGTCGCCCGGAACCACCTCGACGCCGGGCATCATGGGCACTGGATTCATGCCATGGGTAATAATGGATCGATCCGGACGGCCGCCGGCTTCGGCCATGGGATTCATATCCAAACTGCTGGT
>JASFSK010000450.1:0-4741 GCA_050114455.1 Desulfobacterales bacterium
CCGAGATGGTTTCAGTGGGCCAAGAATTTCACCCCAATGAAGAAAACGTAAAACTATATGATGAATTGTATAACATCTATTGTAAAATGTATGAAGGTCTCGAAGAAAAAGGCGTTTTTGACCTGTTAGCCGAGATTCAGAAGTGACGAATTGATAAACAACGAGGATCAGCCATGAATCACAAAGAAAGAGTATGGACGGCGCTGGATCACAAGGAACCCGACCGAGTGCCCGTGGATGTCTGGGGTACTGCCAGCCGGATTTGCAATGATCTGTATTTTAAAATTGTTGAAGATCAAGGCTGGAAGGAACCAGGCCCCTGTGTCAAGGCCAGTCGATCCGGTGATTATGTCGACGACAGGTTGGCGGATTTGTTAGACTGCGACTTCAGGCATACAAACATCGGTCATCCCAAATATTTTAAAAAGTACACTCTTGAAGGCGGGCATGTGATCAATGAGTGGGGTTTTGGATCGACCGTTTATGGCGATGATGCCGTTGTTTCATATCATCCCCTGGCAGACGCCGAGGTTGATGATATCGAAAAGCATCCCTGGCCCACAATTGAGGATCCGGCCAGAATAGATGGTCTGGAAGAGCAAGTTCGAAACTGGCATGATAATACAGATTATTTTATTGGGGCTACCTCTGCCGTCTCCGGCCTAATGATTGATATCGGGCCGTTTATGAGAGGATTCGAGCAATTTTTCATGGATCTTTATCTAAACAAAAAATTTGCCCATAAATTAATCGGCAAAATGACGGATGTAATCACGGAATTGTATTGCTACTATCTTAAACCGATCGGGCAGTGGGTGGATTGGGTTGAGTTTTCCAGTGATCACGGCATGCAGGACCGGACCTTGATTTCGGTTGAATTATACCGGGAATTTTTCAAGGAGCCATATCGACGCTTGTTCAACGCTGTCCGCAAGGCAGCTCCCAATGCCAAGATTTGGCTGCATTCATGCGGTTCCGTAAGGGATTTGATTCCCGAATTTATTGATATCGGGGTCGACATATTGAACTCTCTCCAGCCCCAGGCGGCCGGCATGGACTCCTTTGAACTCAAAAAGGAGTTTGGCAGCGAAATCGTATTCCATGGCGGATTGGATATTCAAGCCGGTGGCATAACGGGTACCGTTCAACAGGCTATCGACGAGGCCAAACGGAGAATCGACGCATTTGCACCGGGCGGTGGATACATCTTTGCACCATCGAATCATTTTATGCAAGATGTTCCCTTGGAAAATTTCTATGCCATATACCAGACTGCCATAGAATATGGAAAATATTCTTGAGTAAATTATGATCGAGAAAAACTTGGAGGTGTTGATTTGAAAATCAGCAAGAAGATATTAAAAGAGCTGTATCGGAAAATGATGCTGACTCGCAAATTTGAAGAAAAGGCGGCCTATCTATTCTCCTTGGGCCAGGTTCATGGCACAGCCCATTTTTGCATCGGTGAAGAAGCCACGGGGGTGGGTGCTTCAAGTGCCCTTGCAGAAGAGGATTTAGTCTATGTTACCCACCGGGGGCATGGTCAGTGTATCGGCAAAGGCATGGATGTCAACCGCATGATGGCCGAATTTTTGGGCAAGGAAAGCGGATATTGCAAAGGTAAGGGCGGCTGCATGCACATCGCCGGTATCGATGTGGGGAACTTGGGTTCGAATGGTATTGTCGGCGGTGGGATACCAATATCCGTGGGCGCCGCCTTGTCCACCCAGATGCAGGCCATTGACCGGGTTGTGCTCTGCTTTTTTGGCGATGGTGCTACGAATGAAGGAACCTTCCACGAGTCGATGAATCTTGCAGCTGTCTGGAAGCTTCCCATCATTTTTCTATGCGTCAATAACCAGTATGGGATGTCGATGTCGGTGAAACAATCGATGATTATCGATGATATCTCGGTTCGTGCATCATCTTACGGAATCCCTGGCGAAACCATCGATGGCAACGACATACGCGAAGTGTATTCTTCGATTAAGAAAGCCAAAACCTATGTTAAGAAACAGGGGCCAAAGTTCATCGTGGCAAATACCTACCGGATCATGGGGCATTCCAAGAGTGATGCCAACGTGTATCGCACCAAGGAGGAAGTTGAAGCCTGGAAGAAAAGGTGTCCGATTGCAGCCATGCGGAAATATTTAGTTAAAAATAGATTATTTTCTAAAAATGAACTGGAAAAAATCGATGAATCCGCGGCGGCCGAAATAGAGGCCGCCGTGGAGTTCGCCGAGAAGAGCCCCCATCCTTCAATTGACAGTATATTTGATGATGTATATGCCTAACCTGGATGACCGGGATAACTGTAACAAAGATAGAATATTAAATTCCACAACACTGTATTTCAGGATTGAAATTATTAATTATTGACAAAAAAACGACTTCATTGGTTTATAAAGAGGAGAGGAAGAAGTTTAAATCATGAGAGAAATCACCTATGCCCAGGCCGTTAAGGAAGCGATGTGCCAGGAGATGCAAAAAGACGAAAAAGTCTTTTTTATGGGAGAAGATATCGGCGTTTACGGCGGTGCCTTTGGCGTTTCGGCCGGAATGGTCGCTGAATTCGGTGAGGATCGGGTGCGGGACACCCCGATTTCAGAGGCAGCGATCATCGGAGCCGCTGTAGGTGCTGCCTGCACGGGCATGCGACCGATTGCCGAGTTAATGTTCAGTGATTTTGCTGCGGTTGCCATGGACCAAATTGTCAACCAGGCCGCCAAAATGAGGTATCAATTTGGTGGTCAGGCCAAGGTCCCGCTGGTAATTCGAACTCCCGCCGGATCGGGGACCGGGGCAGCCGCTCAGCATTCCCAGAGCCCGGAGGCCTGGTTTTGCCATGTTCCCGGACTAAAAGTCGTGGTTCCTTCCACACCCTATGACGCCAAAGGGCTCCTGGTTTCAGCCATCCGAGATGACAACCCGGTCATGTTTTTTGAGCAAAAACTGTTGTACCGCCAGAAAGGACCTGTGCCTGAAGAAGAATACAGCGTGCCGTTGGGGGTCGCAGAAGTGAAAAGAGTCGGCACGGATCTCACCATTATCACTTATGGCCGGATGCTGCCAACTTGTTTGGAGGTTTCAGAAAATTTGGCCCAAGAAGGCATTGATATCGAAGTCATTGACCCACGCACTTTGATACCTCTGGACAAGGAAACCCTGGTGGCATCTGCCAGAAAAACCGGCAAAGTGCTCATCGTACATGAGGCCGTGCAGACGGGAGGGTTTGGCGGTGAGATTTATGCGACCATTGGCGAAAGCGAGGCTTTTTTCTATCTTGATGCTCCGATCAAACGCCTTGGCGGGCTGGATGTGCCTATTCCATATAGTTTAGAACTGGAGAAAGAAGTCGTTCCCACCGTTGACAGCATCACCCAGGCCGTCTATCAATTGATGAGCTAAAGGAGGTTCGGATTGGCAACACGTGTATTCATGCCCAAAGCCGGTATGGCCATGGAAGAAGGTACCATCATCCAATGGTTTAAGAAAGAAGGCGATCGGGTTGCAACAGGTGACCCTCTGTTGGAGATAGAAACCGATAAAGTCAACATGGAAGTTGAGGCACCGGCTTCTGGGGTTTTATTGAAAATTATCCGGCCGGTAGGGGAAACCGTACCTGTAACCGAAACCATCGGCTGGATTGGCGAACCCGGTGAAGAAGTAGCGGAGAACGAAGAACCTCA
Source organism: Desulfobacterales bacterium (assembly GCA_050114455.1). Lineage (GTDB taxonomy): Bacteria > Desulfobacterota > Desulfobacteria > Desulfobacterales > JAFDCJ01 > JAFDCJ01. The sequence continues at coordinate 3,690 of JASFSK010000450.1, forward strand.
AATAGCTGGTGTAGCGGTCGCAGCGAGTGCGCAAGAGGAGAGTGCCGTTGTCACGGCGCAGGCTCAATCGGCACCAGTCCTTGCAGCATCCCTAGGTAAAATTGCCGCCACCCCGCTGGCGCGCAAACTGGCTGCAGAAAAAGGCATCGATCTAAGCACAATTGCCCCCTCAGGCAGTTTCGGAGAGGTAAAAGCCCGGGATGTCGAAAATACTGAGGCCGTCAGAGCGACTCCGCTGGCACGCAAGATTGCGCGGGATTTGGATATCGATCTGGCGGCAGTAAAAGGTACTGGAATTGCAGGCAAGATTCAGGAGGCCGATGTGCTGGCCGCCGGCGAATCCACAGTGGCGCAACCCATGGCGCCTCAGGTCGTTGAAGAAACGCTCAGAAAACCGATACGCGGTATGCGCAAGGTGATCGCCGAGCGTATGCTGCACAGCCACCTGACCGCTCCCCCGGTGACCCAAACCATCAAGGTCGATGTGACCGAGTTGCTGTCGGTTCGTAAAAAATTGAACGCATCTCTAGAGCAAAAAATTTCCATCAATGACATCCTGCTCAAAGTAACCGCAATCGTTCTCAGACAATATCCAGCCATAAATGTGAGTATCGACGGCGATCACCTCATCTATCACCCGGTGGTGAATCTGGGAATGGCGGTGGCCCTCGAAGAAGGTCTGATTGTACCGGTCATCCGCAATGCGGATCGCCTTTCACTCATTCAAATTTCGGAAACTGCCACTGAGCTTGCGCAAAAAGCCCGCAGCGGAAAACTGATGCCGGATGACTATACCGGAGGTACGTTTACCGTCAGCAACATGGGGTCATACGGTATAACTTCATTTACACCGATCATTAACCAGCCGGAAAGCGGTATTCTCGGTGTCGGAGCCATTGAGGATCAGCTGACATTGAACGACAACAAAGTCGAAGTTCGCAAGAAGATGGCCCTCTGTTTGACCTATGATCACCGTGCCATTGATGGGGCTCAGAGCGCCATTTTTCAGAATAAAATCAAGGCAATTTTAGAAAACCCGCACGTACTTATGG
>JASFSK010000451.1:0-4733 GCA_050114455.1 Desulfobacterales bacterium
ATCGCTGATGGATGAAACCGGCATTCACCCGGTCCGGAATTTTCAGAAAGGCAAATTTGAGGGTGCATCCCAGGTTAATGAAGAAACCATTGAAACCTATTATGAAAGGGACAAAGCCTGCTTTGGCTGCCCGATCTACTGCAGCAAGATCGCCGAAGTTAAACAAGGCAAATACAAGGGTAGCTTCACTGAAGGTCCGGAATATGAAAATGTCTGGGCCTTTGGGGCCAACTGCGAAAACGTGGATATCGGCGCTATCATTCAGGCCGAATATCTCTGCGATTACTATGGCCTCGACGGCATCACCACCGGCAATGTCATCGGGTTTCTAATGGAGTGCCTTGAGCGCGGGGTCTTAACGCAAGCCGACATCGGCTTTCCACTGGGATTCGGCAATGATGACGGCATTATCAAGGCTATCCATCTTATCGGCCGGCGTAAAGATGCAGGTAAATTATGGGGAGAAGGCGTGAAAAGAATGGGCGAGCAGATCAGGGGTGCCCAGCAGTATGCAATGCACGTCAAGGGTCTTGAGCTGCCGGCGTATGATCCGCGAGGATCGACGGGCATGGCACTGGCTTATGCCACCAGTGACCGGGGCGGCTGTCACTTGAGATCCTGGCCCATCGGCGACGAACTCCTGGCAACCGAAAATCGGATGGATCTTTCTTCGACGGAATTTAAAGCCGAACTGGTAAAAACACAACAGGACCTGTTTTGCATGATTAACTGCAGCGGCATGTGTCTGTTCGCCACTTTTGCAGTGAATCTAAAACAGATCACCCCTTTTCTCTATTCCGCCACGGGCATTGACGTCTTTGGCTCCTCTGATGAAGTCATGAAGATCGGCGAAAGAGTCAATAATTTGGTAAGGCTTTTTAATATCAGGGAAGGTCTTACCAGGGAGCTGGATACGCTGCCGCAACGCTTTTTTAAAGAACCCCTCCAAGAGGGCCCCTGCCGGGATCGGGTGGTCGAATTGGACCAGTTATTATTGGAATACTACCTCGTGCGCGGCTGGGATGAAAAAGGCATTCCCGAAAATGATAAATTAAAAGAGTTAGGAATAAATTCCAACTGAGGAAGTTTGGAGGTAAATCATGTTTAAACCTGAAGGCGTGTATGTTGCCATGCTTACTCCGTTTAAAGACGATGGATCGATTAACGAGGCCGAATTGAGGCGAATTGTCGATTTTCAGATAACCGGCGGGGTCGATGGTTTGTTTCCGATCAGCTCGGTGGGGGAATTCATCCACATGAGCCGGGAAGAAAAATTTCGCATGATGGAAATCATTGCCGATCAGAACAATGGACGGGTTAAAATCACCCCGGGTGTCGGCTCGAGCAACCCGGCGGAGTCGATTTGTTTGGCACAGAAGGCCAAGGATCTCGGCTGTGATGGGGTGGTTGTGGCACCTCCCTATTTTTATCCAATGTCCCAGGAAAATATCGAAAAATATTTTGAGACCATTGCCGATGGTGTTGATATACCCAACATCGTTTATAACATCCCCCTCTTTACCCAGCCGCTTTCCTACGATGTGGTCAAGCGGCTATCGCGGCACAAAAACATCGTCGGAATGAAGGACAGCAGCGGCAGTATGGTCGACTTTATGCACTTTATGGATAAAATCAAAATTGCCGGTGAAGATATTAACATTCTGACGGGCAGAGAAGAGACTTTGTTTGCATGTCTGATGGTCGGCGGCAAGGGCTGCATGACCGCAACGTCGGGAATTCTGCCAGAGATCATGGTAGACATTTATGAGGCCTGGAAGAAAAATGAATTTGAAAAAGCACGTCAGCTACAGACCACCATCCTGTTGATTCTTCGCACCATGTTTGCCCTGCCCTTCCCCCTGGGATTTAAACTGGGCATGGAGATGCGCGGCTTTAAAATGGGTCCGCCCAAGCAGCCCCTATCCGATGCCGAACGATTTCAGTATCGAAACCTAAAAATTCGGATTGAAAAGATCATGGGGGGTGTCCTGGAAAAACTTGAAAAAGATCGGAGGGCATCCGCATAACTGACATGAAAATAATTATAATGAATTAATGTTTTATAATATTAATAAAATAGAAAATAATAATTAACGTATTAGATTAATTTATGGTTGGGTGCTATGTATTGAATCCATTTTGTTTTCTATATGTTTCAAACTTTTTTTTAGTGCTTCAACAACGGTTCCATCAAAGTGAGAACCGATCCCCTTTTCGATAATTTCAACCGCCTGTGGGACCGATATTCTGTCGCATTCCAGGCATTTGCCGGTTTCATCGTGCTTGGGATAGTCGCGAAGCGAAGTCAAAGCATCAAAAACATCGGCAACTGATAAAATTTTTGCTTCCAATGGCAAGTCGGAATCGGTCAATCCTTCTGGATAGCCAGTCCCGTCCATCTTTTCATGATGAAGGGCTGAAATGGCCGGGATATTTTTCAACGTTTTGGGAAAATGAAATTTTTCCAAAATTTCTTTGGTTTTTGTTGGATGGCTCTTCATTTCTTCCCGTTCGGAATCCGTAAATGGCCCGTTCTTCAACAGTATCTTGTCAGAAATTCCGATTTTGCCGATGTCGTGAAGGAGTGCAGCATATCTCAGGGCTTCAAGCGCATTTCTGTCCAAACCCAGTGTTTTTGCGATCTGCACGGATAGGGTCGCGACTCTCTCGGAATGGCCGGCGGTAAGGGCATGTTTGGCGTCAACAGTCGCAGATAATGTTCGAATCGCGCTATCGAATGATATCCGCAATTCTTCATGGAGAAGGGAATTTTTGATGAACTGGGCTGTGTGGCTTGCAATGTTCATGATGAGACTCAAATCTTTTTCAGTGAAGGCGCCGACTTTTCGGGATGATTCAATCACGATAACGCCCAAAACGTCATCCCCGCGTAAAATCGGCGCCACAATGGTGGAACGAATTCCGCTGAAGATAATCGAGTCGGCTGTATTGAAACGATCATCCGTTAGAATGTCAGATGAGATAACCCCCTCTTTATTTTTTATCACATGCCTGATGAGTGTGGTTGATAATGAATTTTTTCTTCCATTCTTTATGTTTTTATAAGCCCGGGCTTTTAATTTTCCCTGTTTGTTTACCAGAAGTATGATGCCTCGGTCGTATTGGAGGAATTCGAAAGTACGCTCCAGAATACGGTTTAGCACCAAATCAATTTCTATCTCCGAACCGATATCGCGCTGAAGCTCATAGGTGATGCGAAGCTTTTCATAGTCCTCCCGCAGCACATCATCCGTAGGAATGTCTTTTGCGGGAAGAAATTCGGTATTCACCTGCGATATGTGTTGGGTTTGTGTCATGTTTGCGTTATTATTATTGCTTGGTGGCAATGGTTCCATCAGCCTGACTCCTCTAAATCCAATACAGTCATTTTATCTGGCAGTCTTACTTGCTCAGCCAAAATTCACCTTCAACGATTTGAGAACCTTTTATGAATAGGCATGCAGATTACCAATCCGTGTGGCCATTTCAGTAAGCTGTGATGAGAGGTGTTTGATCAATGACGAAGCACTGTCAGTATCCCTCAAGTCGATATCGGCTACCACGCCGGCTACCTTAATCTCCAGAGCAACTCCATCGACGTCGATAGAATTGAGATGCAAGATTTTCATGGCCCTATTCAGGGCAACGTTTGCCTTTCCTCTGTGTGTCATGGGCAAAATGACAATAAATTGGTTTTTGCCTATTTCGCCCATGATATCAGATGTCCGGAATATTTCGGTCAATTTATGCAAAAGAACATCGATAACATCCTGATTATTAATTTTTACAGATCGTGGACTCTTATGAATCTTGGCCTTGACAAGCGTGAAACCAAGTGCTGAAAGCGGTATTTCATAGCGCTTTGCCCGCGCAATCTCTTTGTTGACCACTGTCTTCAGCATCTGATCCTTTATGATACCGGACGAAAGCCGCCTTCGTTCAGTCTCTGATTTTCTCAATTTATCCTGTTTTACGATTTCCGGATAAATCTGGTCGAAATCGTTTTCATCAATTTCCTGGGATTCCACCTTTTCCCGAATGATCTTTAGTATTTCGCCAAGGTCTTCATTTTCGCTGACACCCTGCTCAAGAGCCTCCAATACGGTCAAGTCTTTATGAAATTCTGCTCCAGGAGCGGCCGCATGAGATTTTATCCACTCGGATCTAAGTTTATTGAAGACTTCATCCATTCTCTGATTGACTCTTTTTTCCATCCGGCTCAGCAAATCTTCCTTGATGTCCATATCGCCCAAATGTTGGACCAGGTTAGACTTGACCTCCACCAATGCCTGTTGGATATGTTTTTCACCCTCGTCTCCATTTATCCGCGTAAGATCCTGTGAAAATTGGGAGCCGACTCTCTCCACATAATTCACAAGGAGATCGGTCAAAGCCTTTTCATCCCCTCCTCCTTTGCGCAGTTCGGATGCCAAGTAGAGCATTTCGGCAGATTGTAGCGGATTCTCCTTAACCTGCTCAATTAAATCAGCGCTATCGATGCCGATCTCTTCGGCGCTATCCGCCAAAACACTCACCAACTCATCGCTCTGAAGCTCCTTGCCCAATTCCTGGATCAGACTCATAAAATCAGCCTGGGACATGCCCTCCTCGATAAGAGCGACTTTGATCATTGGAAGGAGTCGTTTCAACTCTGTGGCTTCTGGGATCAACCGGCATAAAATCTGTGATAAACGAGAGACACTGATCTCGCCGCGTTTGTATTCTTCTTTGAG
>JASFSK010000452.1:0-4720 GCA_050114455.1 Desulfobacterales bacterium
CATACAACTGAGAGTCTTTGCAATCGTTGCAGAACAGTAGGTCAGGTTGCGCCGTCAGGCATTACCTGAATATGGCTTTTTTATCCTATTGGCCAACAACAGTTGATAAAGATACACGCCGCTGAAGGCGCCGATGGTATCGGCGATCACATCGGCAACCTCGGCTTCCCGAAAGGGGACGAAAGATTGGTGAATCTCATCGCTGATACCGTAGAGTGTTGCAGAAAGCGCACTCAAGAGCATCAGCATCCGGAGATTGTCCTTGAATTTCAGGGTCTGATAGGCCCGGTAGAACAGAACACCCATGATTGCATAAGCTGCAAAATGAAGCAATTTGTCGACGAATCGAAATGAAGGGATCTGTTCCGGAGAGGGATTGGCAGACTGAATAAAAATCAACAGGCAATATAGGATCAGCGGAAGCCAGTATAGTAAAATGAGCTTTGATTTAGGGCGCATGGTTTATTTTTTCAGCGGCTGAATGACAGAAATCAGACGATAGAATTCAAAAGACAGCGCTCGGGAAAAGGGGTCGATTGCCAATATATCATTCCTTTTCTTGGTGTCTTCGGGTTTTCCTAGCTGATTTTTAGATTGCCGGCACCAGGCGGCAAAATGCGATAAACCCAGCTAAAACCCGGTGGTCGGTCGCCGTTTGCCGAAAGAAACCTCACAGGGTGCATTCTTGGTGACGTGCTTTTCCAGCTTTTTACACCACAAGGACTGAAAGGTTCGGCAACTGCCGTCCAGCGCATCCGTTCGAGCAAAATCGGCATGCCCGCACTGCAAATCACAAAAGCTGATCTTACTGGTCGTTACACCTGCGTTTTTAGTCATATAATATCCCGCTTTAGAGAAACTTAAACCCTTTGAAAAAACCGACCCCGCATAAAGCATGAAATGGATTCACTTTTAAAGAAAATCAACAGATTGAATCCATTTCAAATCCAAAACATCAAACCGACGTCAAAATTCAAATGAAAGTGCCCGATTACGAATGTGCGTTTGCACGGTTTCCAGAAACCTATCGTGAGAAACGCCATATTTGACGGAGCCGTCAAGGGTTCTCACCGATAGCGTGGCAGCCTCTTTTTCCTTGCCGCCAATGGTCAGAATAATTGGAATATATTGCAGTTGGGCCTCACGTATTTTTTTATTCAAGCTTTCCGTCCGACGATCGACCTCAGTACGCAGCCCGGCATTTTTAAGGGTTGCCAGCACTTCGTTGGCATAAGGCACCAGATCGTCGTTGATTGGAAGGATAATGGCCTGCAGCGGTGCCAGCCACAAAGGAAATTTTCCGGCAAAATGTTCGATCAGAATACCCAGAAATCGCTCAATCGATCCGAAAACAGTTCGATGAATCATGGTCGGCCGATGTTTTTCATTGTCCTTGTCGATATAATGCAAATTGAATCGTTCAGGCAGCGACATGTCCAGCTGAATCGTGCCGCACTGCCAGGTGCGGTTCAAGGCATCCCGGATATGAAGATCGATTTTGGGACCGTAAAATGCGCCGTCACCTTCGTTTAGCTGGTATTCCTGGCCATAGGCGTCCAAGGCATCTGCCAATCCCCTGGTGGCCGTATCCCACTGTTCATCGGTCCCGATAGATTTTTGGGGCCGGGTCGAGAGTTCCAGCAAGAATCCCAGACCAAAGGTACTGTAAATACGTTCCGACAGCTTCAGTACCCCCAGGATTTCATCTTTGATATGCTTGGAGGTCATGTATAAATGGGCATCATCCTGATGAAATGCTCTCACCCGGAACAAACCTGAAAGAACGCCGCTCAATTCATGCCGATGGACAAGCCCAATCTCGGCAACCCGAAGCGGCAGGTCACGGTAGGAGTGCGGCTTGGTGCTGAATAACAGCATCCCCCCGGGGCAGTTCATCGGCTTGATAGCATACTCGATATCGTCGATCGCCGAAGTATACATGTTTTCGCGATAATTGTCCCAATGACCGGATCGCTCCCAGAGCGACCGGTTTAGCATGATCGGCGTTTTAGTTTCAACATAGCCGGCCTCACGGTGTTCAAAGCGCCAATAATCCAGCAAAGCATTCCAGAGGTCCATGCCCTTGGGATGAAAAAATGGCATCCCCAGCGCCTCTTCGTGAAAACTGAAAAGATCCAGAGCCTGTCCGATTTTGCGATGGTTTCTTTTTTTGGCTTCTTCAAGAAACGTCAGGTACGCTTTCAGCTCCTTTTTATCGAAAAAGGCGGTGCCATAAATTCTTTGAAGCTGCGGTTTGGAGGGATCTGCCCGCCAGTAAGCACCGGACACCTTCAGCAATTTGACATTTTTGACAAATCCTGTATGGGGAACATGCGGCCCACGGCACAAATCGGTGAATTCGCCCTGCTCATAAAAAGAAATGGTTTCGTCTTCTAAATCCGATATCATTTCAAGCTTGTAGGGCTCGTCTTTGTAAAACTCAAGGGCTTCCTCCTTGGGAACGACCCGCCGTTGAATCGGCAATTTTTCCTTGATAATCTTTTTCATTTCAGCTTCGATTTTGGGAAAATCGTCTTCTGAAATGGGATCCATATCGATATCATAGTAAAATTGATTTTCGACCGCCGGACCGATGGTCAGTTTAGCCTCTTTGTTGAGGCGTAAAATGGCCTGAGCCATCACATGGGCTGCGCTGTGGCGTAAAATATCGAGTGCATCCGGATCTTTGGAGGTCACAAACCGGATATTGGCGTCGCGATCGATAACGGTATTTAAATCAACCAGGTTATCATCCAGTTCCATGGCCACGCAATTGCGCGCAAACCCGTCTGAGATGCTTTTGGCGGCATCAATGCCGCTCAAGGAATTTTCAAAAGCCTTTATGTTGCCGTCTGGAAATGTTATGTTTACCATTGTATGCTCACCGTGATAAGAATTTGGTTAAAAGAATGATATTACTACTATTTGAGAAATTCAACAATGCAAATTAGGCAAAACCATCCCGAGGGTCAAGGAAAAAGATGAACGCGGACACCGACAACGCCTATATAATGATTCAAACCACAAGCGAACTTGAAAGCTTTGTCAGTGCCATAGAAAATGAAACGGCCGTCGGTGTCGATCTGGAAGCGGATTCCATGTACCATTTCAAAGAAAAGGTCTGCCTGATTCAGATGGCCACCAAGTCCACCAATGTGGTTATCGATCCGCTCGCAATCAAAGATCTCTCGCTTCTTAAACCGTTATTCAAAAGTAAGAACGTCTGCAAAATTTTCCATGGTGCGGATTATGATGTCCGTTCTTTATTTCGCGACTTTCGAATTACGATCCAGAATTTATTTGACACCGAGCTGGCCAGCCGCTTTTTAGGCTACCCAGAAACCAGCCTGGAGGCGGTTCTCAAAAATAAATTTAATGTCGTCCTCAATAAAAAGTTTCAGCGCAAAGATTGGTCCAAACGCCCCCTTCCCCAGGCCATGATCGCCTATGCCGCCGCAGATGCCCAGTATCTGCTGCCCCTGGCAGAAAGTCTGAAAGCCGAACTTGATGAAAAAAATCGCCTGCCATGGGTATATGAAGAGTGTGAGCAGTTAAGCAAGGTACGCCCCGCCGGTTCAAACAATCAGCCGATATACATGAATTTCAGAGGGGCCGGCAAACTTGATTCCCGCAGTCTGGCAGTGCTGGATGCCCTGCTTGGCTTTCGCCAAAGAGTCGCCCGAAAAAAAGACAAGCCGCTGTTTAGAATTTTTGGAAACCGGTCGCTGATGAAATTGGCCGGCACAAAACCTTTAAATTTAAAACAGCTGGAAAAAACTGGGGCACTGAGCGCCAAACAGATCGCCATGTACGGCCGGCAGTTGGTCACAGCCATCCAGGAGGCCATGAACCTGCCGGCAGATAAACTTCCGGTTTATCCGCGCAAAAAAGCGCCCAAAGTACCCCTTGCGGTTGCCGGTCGTGTCAGAGCCCTCAGGAACTGGCGTGATGAGCAGGTTCAGAAACTGGCCATCGATCCCGCTCTGATTTGCACCAAGGCGCTTATCAGCACGATAGCGGTTCAAAGACCCCTGAAAATATCGGATTTGGCGGCGATAAAAGAGATGAAAAATTGGCAAAGAAAAGAATTCGGAAAACAAATCATAAATGTTTTGAAACAGGGGCCTTAAGATACTATAGGGTCACAGGACAATACGCAATCACAGAGCGAATTAACCGTTGTCATTGCCCCAAGGCTGCCGCTTTGAGGATCACTTGAATTCGTCTCGGTCTGCTTTGGCCGCCTGCAAGGCCTCAAGCGCAGCAGGAAAGTCCCAACCGGCGATTGCCTCTTCCAGCGCCACTGCCGCGGATCCGAAGGCGGCACGCAGTAGAGAGGCCGATTCTTCAAAGACAGCCATGGCACTGCCATCATTACTTTCCAGAAGTTCCTCCAACCCCTTTACGGCTTCTTTGACCCTGCCCCAATCCACATCCGCGGCCTTAGCAGCTATCGAAAATCCTTTGTCCGGCAGCGCACGGCGAATCGCCGTAATTATGCGTGTGAGTTTTTGCCCAACTTGTTTGAGGTGTTTTTCAATCTCCGTCTCGGGCCGACCTTCCTTAATTGCAGCTTCTAAACCGCCTGCCAGTTGTTGGAGTTCGCCCGCCCCAAGCGTACCCGCGACGCCTTTTACTGAGTGGGTCGAACGTTCAGCCGCTTTGGGATAACCGTCGCCGAGCTGTGCATATACGGTTTCCACTGTCCGGGATTCAGGCC
>JASFSK010000453.1:0-4703 GCA_050114455.1 Desulfobacterales bacterium
AACGCCCGTATCGTCCATGGGTTGGCTATCCTCTTGTCAGTCCTCGGTGGGGCGGTTACGCAACATCCTTGTCATTTTCAAAGTTCTAACACCGCCAATTATTGCCACCAAAGAAAATGGGCGATATCCTTCTGGCAATCAGCGGCCACCAGCCAGGATTCGATACAGGGGATTTTGCTGATTTTAGATCGCATTTCGCTTTGCTGTCCTGACCAGAGAACGGTCATTCCGTGCTTCCTTCTAAAGTATGCATGCCGATTATAGACCCTATCAGAAAATGGAGGATCCCGATGAAAAGAAAAATCATGATTACGGTTGCCCCGGTTGCACGGGTAGCCAACCCCGACGATGACGTCATAAATCCATTGACACCTGAGGAAATTGCCGAAGAAGTTTTCGAATGTACCCAGGCCGGCGCTTCGCAGGTCCATCTGCATGTGAGAATGGAAAACGGTGAGATAACCCACCTGACGGATGTCTATTCGCGCACCCTGGATATGATACGCGACAAATCGGACATCCTGATTCAGGGTTCCACCGGCGGATTTGAAAAAGATCTCAACCTGGACGAGCGCTGCAGTGCCATCGATGATGACAGAACCCAGATTGCGTCATTGAATATGGGATCCCTCAACTTTGGCGAGGATCTGATATTCCAAAATCCTGAAGTCGACATTGAGTACTGGGCCAATAGGATGTACAGCCGGGGAGTTGTCCCCGAGCTCGAGATTTTCAACGCCGGCATGATATGTACCATCGAGCGTTTCATTGAAAAAGGTGTTCTCAAACCACCGCTCAACTGCAATTTCCCAATGGGGTATTACACCAGTATTCAGCCAACCGTTGAAAGCGTCATTCACATGCGCAATACACTTCCGCCAGATTGCAATTTTGGCATCACCCACAATGCAATGACTGATTTTTCGCTGGTGGCTGCTTCCATTGCGTTGGGTGCCGTCAAGGCCCGAGTCGGATTTGAGGATAGTATTTACTACGCCCCCGGCCAAAAGGGCAGGACGAACGCGGTTCTGGTCCGAAAAATGGCGCAGCTGATTGAAGCCATGGGCTGCGAGGTGATGAACACGAACGAAGCGCGCGAGCTTTATGGCGCCAAATGAATCCAATCTTGCAAGTTAGGGTGAGGAGGTGTGATATGGACGGCATCGACAAAATAGCTGAATATCTGGCATTGAACACCCTTGTGTTTCATGGCAGAAAATTTGAAGATGCCTTTGAAATCGCCGCTGAATTGGGTTTTAAATATGTGGAGCCGGCTTGCATTGAAAATTATTATCCGGACATCATTGGCGATTCGTTTTTTTCTGCCGACAATGGACGCAATTTCTTAGCCATGGCAACCAATGTCGGATTGAAAGTGAAATCGGTTGGCGTCCACTTCAACATGGGCGACCATCTCAAAGATGCGGATGCTATGATCAAGCGTCTCGATTTTGCCAAAGAAATGGGGGCTGATATTGTCATTACCAATGGTGCCGTCCGGCAGAACACGAAGGGATTCTTGGAATGCATCGAAAAAGTGACACCCGTGCTGGTAGATTACGGGCTTGTACTGGCCCTGGAGAACCCGGGGTGCGGCGCCGCAGACAGCATCATCGCCACCGGCGCCGCCGGCGCATCCCTGATCGACGAGCTGGCCAATCCCCATGTCAGACTCAACTATGACGCTTCCAATGTGTACTCTTACACAAAAGGTAGCGTGCTGCCCGAAGAAGACTATCTGGATGCAGCGCCCTATTGTGCCTGCCTGCACTTGAAGCAGCTTAAAAAAGACGGCGATCGCTGGCTGTTCAGTGCGTTGGGAGACGGGGTTACGGACTATGGTATTATCATCAGGGGCATTAGAGCCCGCTATGGTACACCCTATATGTCGTTGGAGCTCCCGGTGAATCACATGCGCGACCAGGATTTAAGTATCTGCAAAAATACCGACTTTCAAGTCGCTCCCGACAGCTTGATCAGAGACATTGTCAACGATTCGGTAGAGTATTTGGCCAGCCTTGTCAACTTTGGCGTTGATACTCACGCTTTGCTTTCTTAATCCAGCATTGACCATCGCAGACCCATCAGCAAAAGCAATAACCCGATGACCTGTACCAGGTGATAAATTCCGTTGTGATCAAAGACCCAGATGAATTTTAAAAATACGGATTTATTCGCCTGGATTCCTGCTGCAATTATACTGACAAGGATTCCGAACGCTATCAGCCATGCACCGGGCAAGACTGCCTGAACCGTCAGGTAAATATAGGCACCCAGAGCAAAAACCAATGCCACCGTTTCATATACAATGAAAAGAAAAAAAATACCGGGATAAAGCATTGTCATGAGAAAAAATCCCAGACCGACGATCAGCATTATCGGCAATGTCGCCCGGGAGATTTCAAAACCCCACAGATCATAGACGACTCCAACAACAAAAAGTGACACTGCCAGACCCAGGGCCATATTTAGCACCAGCCAAATACGATGATAAAAATTTCCGGATAGAACAAGACCATGCGCCACTGCACCCAGGGCCGCGGCAAGGCCGATCAACCCAATGGCTCCTGACCAGATATTGATTTTCCAAAGCTTGTCGGAAAATAGCTGGGGCCATTGTAGATATGCAATGCCTCCGAAAGCTGTGAGTGCCAAAAGAATATCGGTGACCGCAGTGGTTTTCTCGGTGGGATTTTGTACAAATTTCATTCTAAAAAATCGAAAATATTCGGCTTTCCCTTTTCAATATAGGCTGCCGGATATTCGATATGGTTTACTTCAATAAACCATAAAAGGTCGTCCTGCGTAAACCTATTTCGACGCTGATGGCTCAGCTGATTTCTCCCTTTTTCTGAACCACCCCCTTTTCTGTCAGACAGTAATTTGGTTGACTGTCCGGTCCGCATATAAAGGAGCCGTCCATCCGGCGAAGATAGCCTTTTTCAACCAAATTTTTTAATTCCTGCTTTTTGCCCAGATAATTTCCGGGATAATACACTCCTTTTTTCATTTTCTCCAAGATCTCCTTGGTCATTTGATTTCCCCCGATCAAAATTTCATCACTTTCTGCCTGGGTCAGAGCGTTTGGAATAAACCAGCTGGCCATTATTACGATTTAAATTAGCAGTACAGAATTGCCGATAGCGGAACGCTATTCTGCCAAACGCGCTAATGGTCCTCCGTGTTATTTTTCCTGAATCATGTATATAAAGATATCTTCAAAACCATTTCTGACTTTTATCTACTACCATTTCAAGCGCTTTTATTTTGATTGTATCCGGGATTTCAGGCTCGATATAAATTACGTATTCTGAAAAAATTCCCCCGAGTAAAATATCAATTTTACGTGTTCGTTCGATGAATATTCCCTTTTTATCGTAAAATATGGTTCCGGTAGCGTCTTTTACGATGGTCAGGGCGAACAGCTCCCGTTTACCCTTGCGAAGCGAAAACCGGTCGCCAATATCAAAAGGACTGTCTTTCAGTTGATCATGATGAATGAATATGCCTTTTCTCTCAGGGTCATAGAACGCGATTTTTCTATGGCTAATCATATAGCTTGAAGCCTTCTACACCGACGTCAAAAACTTCTATCGTCCCGCACTCGTCTTCGGTAACATAAATGCGGGTATCTCCCGGCAAACCGAAGGCCAGATTGGTCGGCAAAGCGCCATCTGTCTTTATCCTCTCAGAAACCGCACCCGCGGTGTCTAGGACCGATACATCGCCTTGGCCGAAGACCGTTACGTACAACCGTCCATCTGCGCCGAATTTCATGCCGTCCGGACCCTTGATGCCTTCAGGGGCGTCGGGTGCGATAACATTGCCAAAATCCTGTCGCCCGCCGCTGACCTGTCCATCATTCCATTCATATTTGAAAACCATTCCGGTTATCGTTTCATTGACATACAAGTTATCGTCAGGTCCGAAGGCGATTCCATTGGTAAAGCGAATTCCGGTGTCAATCTTCTCGATGTCACGGGTGGCAGGATTAATCTTATACACCCGGCCGTCGATGGAGACATCCATATAATCGGGACGGACCTGGCCGCCGGGGGCAAAATCTTCAAAAAGGATACCGGAGTCGGTCAAATACAACATTCCATCAGGTCCAAAAGCCAGATCATTGGGAAACAGAAACGGTTCATCGCCGCAGGATGTCAATATTTCTTCTACCTGGCCATCCAGGGTTACCCTGAGCAACGAGGGAGACAGCGATTCGGCGGCCCAGATGTATCCGCTGCGGTCAAGGGCGAGACCGTTTGGCCGACCGGTTTTGGCGACAATGCGCTTGTCCTTGCCATTCTGGCTGATCTGGGTTATGCAGCCCCGATCGGGACCCATTTCAACAACTAGCCAACTACCGTCATTGAGAGCGACGGGGCCCTCCGGAACGCTAAGCCCTGTAGAGAATATCATGATAACCTCCTTAAGTTATTTGGTTGATCAGCAACCCTTTTGTCGATTATACGTGGGCCGTTTGCCCCCCATCCACTGCAATAAGAGCGCCGGTTACATAGGAAGCCTCGTCCGATGCGAGGAAAAGAACCACTTGCGCCAGTTCAGCCGGCTGTCCGAGACGACCGATGGGAAAACTGTCACCGAATTCCTTGACTTCTTCGGGAGAAGAAAAAAAAGATCTCAGCATCGGCGTATCTGTGGGACCCGGGCATATGGCATTGACTCGAACATTTTCTTTGATG
>JASFSK010000454.1:0-4696 GCA_050114455.1 Desulfobacterales bacterium
AAGGGAGCTAATCCGTAGAAAAATAGATGATTCCTCTTATCCCCTATTTACCTAAACAAACTACTCAACCAGTCAGCTAACCAAGAAAGGAGTCTCAATGCCTAAATTCCATGAGGCCAAACTTAGCGCCGAGGGTAAAAAATTTGCATTGGTTGTCGGTCGTTTCAACGACTTTATCACTGAAAAACTCTTGAGCGGTGCACTTGATGCTCTGGTTCGCAGTGGTGCTGCAGATGATGACCTCGAAGTGGTGAAGGTTCCGGGATCTTTTGAGATTCCGTTGGTAGCTAAAAAAATGGCCAACACAAAGCGTTTTGACGCTGTCATTTGTTTGGGTGCTGTCATCAGGGGTTCGACACCTCACTTTGACTACGTGAGTGCCGAAGTATCCAAAGGTGTCGCCATGGTCGCTATGGAATCTGAAATTCCGGTTATCTTTGGCGTCATTACGACGGATACCATCGAACAGGCGATCGAACGCGCAGGGACCAAAGCAGGTAATAAGGGCTGGAGTGCGGCGATAGCAGCCGTGGAGATGGCAAACTTATTCGAAATGATTGATTAATGCACCCATGGGTACTCGTCGTCAGTCGCGAGAGCTTGCCATGCAGGCTCTTTTTTACATGGATATGCGAAGAGACGTATCCCTAGAATTGTTGGATCACTTTTGTGCCTGCTTTTGCACCTCGAAAAAATCGCGACCGTTTCTAATCAAACTGGTCAATGGTGTTATCGATAAAAGGGTTCAGATTGATGATCTGGTTGAACAATTTTCCCAGAACTGGAAAATCAGCAGGATGTCGTGCGTTGACCGCAACGTTATGCGCATTGCAGTCTACGAAATGCTATACTGCGATGATATACCACCAAAAGTTTCCATCAACGAAGCCATAGATATTGGCAAGAAATTCGGTACACAGGAATCCGGCGCCTTCATTAATGGTATTATGGACAGCATCAGGGAGGCTCTGGAAAACGATGATATCCTATCATCTGGAATTGTGAACTCATTGAATCGTGAACCCCAAGGAGGATGATTTGATCATTAAAACACTGGCGGTTGGACCCATCCAAGCAAACTGTTTTATTCTGGGTTGTGAAGAGACACTGGAGGCGGCGGTAATAGATCCCGGAGATGAAACCGATCGGATTTTAAACGCTCTGGTCGAGTCAAGTTTGACTGCCAAATATATTATAAACACCCACGGACATTTTGACCATGTCAGCGCAAACAGGAAGCTCAATGAAGTGACCGGCGCACCAATTCTCATCCATTCACTCGATGCACCGATGCTCAATCAGCTCTCCAGCAATGCCGCGGCCTTTGGACTTGCGGCGGACAACTCTCCCAAACCAGACAGAGAGCTTAATGACGGCGATGAAGTCAAATTCGGTACGATTACCTTAAAGGTGATTCATACGCCCGGTCACACTCCGGGGGGCATTTCTTTATATACTGCTGATATCGTATTTGTCGGTGATACGTTGTTTGCAGGTTCCGTTGGCCGTACAGATTTTCCGGGTGGCAGCTTTGAGGTTCTCAAGGAGAGTATCCGCCACAAGCTGTTTGCGCTCGGTGATCAAACTAAAGTTTTTACCGGCCATGGGCCGCCCACAACCATCGGGGAAGAGAAACGCTCCAATCCGTTTGTGGGGGAAGGTGCTTCTTACTTTGGCTAAGGGCTGGGAGGTCAAGAAACGTGCTTTTTTACCAGCGGGACGCCTGTAACGATAATTAGCCACATTAGTCATTCACTTGTTCCGGTCCTGGCTGAAATTCGCCATTTTCAACGCCGTGCCGCTTTAAAATATCATAATAAACCATGATTTGTTTGATATATGAAACGGGTTCGGTTCCCCGGCAGTATCCGTACTTTGAATTTTTAAAGTATTTGCGAAAGCTCAGCAACGGCAGCGTTTTTGCCAATGATTCCCATGAGTCCGGATCCAAATCCATTTTAATCGCCAGTTGACGGGCATCATATATGTGCCCCTGGCCGACATTGTAGGCTGCCAGGGCAATAAGCAGCCGGTCCTTCCCATCTGCATTTTCAAATAGATCATGGAGATTTTTCAAATGCTGTACACCGGCATTGATGTTTTCCACGGGGTTGTATATGTCTTTTACTCCCAGGCTGCGAGCCGTACTTGATAGAAGCTGCATCAAGCCCTTGGCACCGGCAGGGCTTTTGGCCCTCGGATTAAAATGGGATTCCTGATATATCTGAGCGGAAATCAAACGCCAGTCAAATCCGTGTTTTTTTGCTGCAACTTTTATAAACGGGCTGTAACGGGACAGTCTGCTTTTAATTCTGCGATGAAAAATACTCAAATCAACGTAGTCAAAGTTTGCGACGTCGCCATAATATTTATTGTAAATTTCATTGTATTTTCCAGTTTCTTTTATCATTTTGAAAAACGAATTTATTTTAGCCTTTAACCGGTGTGCTTCGGGAGGCACTGCCCAGCCCAGTTGCTGCAGATCACTGATGGCAGTGCCCATGATTGCACCAGGATAATGACGTCGGCTCAGCAAGGCAACATTGTTGTCAGCGACCGTTAACTCGATATCCCCCGTATCAACCTGCTGAATCAGTGCTTCCGTCGGCAAATCCGGATGCAGCTCAATGGTAAAATCAATTCCCTGTTTTTGAAGTTCTGCCAGCCGTTCATGATAAGATGTGGCTGTTCGAACATGGATGGTTTTACCTTCAAGATCCCCCACTTCTTTAATTTTTCCCCGGTTACGTCTGGATACAATGTGTTGCTGAATATTCATGTAGCCGTCTGAAAAAGCTGCCTGTCCCAGTCTTTTGGGGGTAATGGTCATACCTGCTGCGATAAAGTCCCCGGTTCCATCCTTTAACGCCGGAATCATTTCCTCCCAATCTTCAAGAATTTTCACATTTAGATCAACGCCTATATAATCGGCAAACGCCCTGGCCAGCTCATATTCAAATCCCATGGATTTTTCGCGATAAGTGTAGTAACAATGCGCGGAGTTACGGGTGATTACTGTAATTTGCCCGGCCATTTCTATTTTATATAGCGTGCTATATCTATGGTTGTTGACGATGGGCTTTATGACATAATATACTCCAAGCAACCACAAGGCGAGAATTACGAGCTGGGGTGCAGGTCGACCGTGAAAGATGTTATTGATGGCCGATGTGACCATGTTGGTTAGAACGCTCCCAGCTGACAGGGCTTAACCTTGATCTTGAGGGCTTCGCAGGCCGAGCTGACCGCCATTTTCGGCACTTTGAACTGCCGTGCAATCTTCCAGGCAGCGGAACATGGCAGTTTATCGTCGACCAAAGCTTTGTGGATGGCTTCTTTCATGTCAGGGTTTTGAGGCGATTTGGGCTTGACCGCTTTTTTTTCCGGAGTGTATCCAAACAAACCGAGCTGACATTTAACCAGTCTTATATCCAGAAGATCGATACTTTTCCCGATATCTGACGGTGTTTCCCTCAGCTCTTCTGCTATCTGAAAGGCCACTGCACATGCAATTTCTTTTTTTTTGGCCTTATTTTCAATTTTTTTCTTGACGGTGGGGTCCAGTATTGTATCGGCACCGTGCTTTTCTGAGAATTTTGGACCTTGCTCCCGTGTCATTTTATACCTCCTTGATCGTTTGAATGGGTTGCTGGCAATGGATGTCCTATTTTACTTGAATAAAATCAAATGGTTTGATAATTTAACAAGTTTAGCCAAGTATACCATATATCAGATTTGGTTGGCAATTGGGGCGTTAAATCGAATCAAACCGATTCATCAGCATATCATTGGAAAAATATAGATGGTTTGTATGCCTTTCGTAAACATCCGAAAAAAGACGCGGCAGATTGCCGTGGGAAGTGTACTCGTGGGGGACATGGCGCCAATTTCAGTGCAATCCATGACCACAACGCCAACGGCGGATGTGGGTGCAACTGTCTCCCAGATTCTGCGTCTGGAAAAGGCCGGCTGCGAAATTGTAAGAGTGGCAGTACCGGATCTTGAAGGGGCGGAGGCTATTCGACTCATAAAAAAACAAATACAAATTCCACTGATTGCCGATATACATTTTGACCATCGATTGGCCATTGCAGCTATCCTGGCCGGTGCGGATGCCCTGAGAATCAATCCCGGCAATATCGGCAGCGCCCGGAAAGTCAAGGCGCTTGTGGACTGTGCCAAGGAAGCCGGCATTGCTATTCGTATTGGTGTCAATTCCGGTTCACTGGAAAAGGACATTTTAAAAAAACACAACGGTGTTACTGCCGAAGCCATGGTCGAAAGTGCCCTGGGCCAAGTCAATCTTCTGAATTCATTTGGTTTTCATCAAATTAAAATCTCCTTAAAAGCATCCGATGTTCCCCGTACGGTAGAAGCCTATCGGATGTTGTCCAGCCAAACCGATTTACCGCTGCACGTTGGAGTGACAGAAGCGGGCTCGCTCTACACTGGCATTGTCAAATCCGCTTTGGGCATTGGGACCCTGCTGGCTGAAGGAATCGGCGACACTATCCGGGTTTCGTTAACCCGTGACCCGATTGAAGAAGTGCGGGTCGGTTATGAAATTCTCAAGGCTTTGGGCCTTCGGCAGCATGGACCGCAGATTATTGCCTGTCCTACTTGCGGGCGCTGCAATATTAATCTATTCCACATCGTCGAGCAGGTCGAAGAAGCATTGATGTTCTCTGGGTCTCCA
>JASFSK010000455.1:0-4694 GCA_050114455.1 Desulfobacterales bacterium
CGATTTCAACGAAAGAATCGTGAGGTTGGCTCTTGCCCAAGGTGTCAAGGGTAAACGCCGGCTTTTGCCTAAAATCAGGACGCATGGACGTAACTTCCCGGTGCTTTCTCCAGTGGGCGGTAGACGCCGCCACCGGCGACAGGGGGATCAACCAATGGGCCACCGCGCTCCGAGAGCCATTTGATCCAGTCTTCCCACCAGGATGCCCGGATGATGTCCTGTTCCAGGAGCCATTTTTGGGGATCCCGGCGACCACCGGCATCGCCGGCCTTGAATTTCTTTTTCGAATTTGCCGCCGGGGGGTTGACGATGCCCGTGATATGCCCCTCACTGGCAAGAACGTAGCGGACGGGTACCTTGACCTGCCCGCAGATGGCAAAGGTGCTTTCCCATGGGCAGATATGGTCCTGCTTGGCGCCGACGACGTAAAGCGGCTGGGCAATTTTTTTCAGATCGATGGGACGTTTTGCCAAAGACAAACCGTTTTTTTGAATGAGCCGATTCTCTTGATACAAAGTCCTGAGCAAAAAAGAAGCCAGAGCCTCAGTCAGTCGAGTGCCGTCACTGTTCCAGTACAGCACATCGGATACCGGAGGGGGCTGCCCCTGAAGATAGGCCGTAACATGAGGCCGCCAAATAAGATTTTCTGCCTTGAGCATCCGGAAGACGTTTTGCAGATAGCGGCTATCCAGAAAGCCCTTTTCGGCCATCACAGCTTCAACAAAATCCACCACCGCGGGCTCGGTAAAAGCCATGAGCGGCCCTGGTTCCGAGAAATCCACCAAGGTCGAAAATAAGCTCCAATCCGACACCGGATTGCGGGCGGGATCCTTTTTCGGATAGTTCAGCCAGGCCATCAAGGACGTCAGCAGGGTGCCGCCGATACAATACCCAGCAGCGTGCACCTGGTCGGCTCGGCATACCTTGCGGGCGATCATAATAGCCTTCAATGCGCCATGGATCATATAGTCTTCGAATGAGACGTCACGCATGGATGGAGACGGATTTTTCCAGCTGGTGATAAACACGGTAAACCCTTGCCGTATCAAGAAACGCACGAAGCTGTTGGATTCGGAAAGATCGAATATATAATACTTGTTGATCAGCGGTTGAATCAGGACAATCGGCCGCTCACGGGTTTTTGGGGTAACCGGCGCGTATTGGATGACCTCCATTATTGAATTACGATAAACCACATCGCCTGGTGTGGCAGCCAGGTTTTCACCTATCGTGAAGGCGGTAGCATCCACCAGGGGCGCAAACGGTTTCCCTTGAGAGATTTCCGCAAGCCAAGTGATATAACTGTTTTCCGAGCTCTTACCGCGACTGTCCAAAAATGCTTTTGCAGCAGACGGATTCGACCAGAAAAAATTCTGAGGCGCCATGCTGATGATGAATTGGTCGGCCCAAAACAACGTCCGTTTGCGCTGCCGGACTGAAAGATTGGGGGCATCTTGGATTAGGCGTTTAAGCCAGCGTTTCAACGTTCGATGATACATACTGCCCGTGGCGCCGTTTTTGCGGGTCAGTTCCGTCAAAGCGGTTTCAGCTGCGGTAATGCCTTGGTGCCCATTGCCATCGTTTTTTAGATACAATTCCAACGTTTTTTCGTGCAGTGTCAATAGCTCCTGATTGAGCGTCAACACTCTGGAAACAAAACCGTCCATATCCTGCATCCAAGATGCAGCCAGATCGGAAAAATCCTGAAAAAAACCATAAGTATTCATGGCGATTATAGGGTCACGGCGATGCACCGTAGATCTTCGATGCGGCTGACCAGTTCACCCAGAGAGGTTTCTTCATCGAGCATATCAAGGCTTACGGCGACTTGAAATTCTTGTTCCAGATAGGACTGTAAATTAACGGCACCCATGGAGTCCCAGTCGGGAATTTCTTCAAGTTTCGTATCCATGGTCAGCTCTATGTCTTCGGCATCGCTGAAAAGCTGGTAAATGCCTTCTTTGATCTGAGTAAAAATGTCGTTCATTGGTGAATCTCCTCTCTAAATTATTTACAATTGAATTAAATTGGCTCCCCATGAGAGCCCGCCGCCATAGGCCGCAGTCACTATGAAGTCCCCTTTGGAGATCTCGCCCCCGCAAATCGCTTCATCCAATGCCACCAGCACTGAAGCGCTGGCCAAATTTCCGTATCGAAACAGATTGACAAAGAAAAGCTCCCTGGGGACGTTCAGCCGCTCGGCAATGTTCATAAGAATGTGGATATTGGCCTGATGACAGATAAAACAGCTGACATCTTCCTTTGAAATCTTGGCTCCTTCCAAAAGCTGATTGATAATTTCGGTGCCACGGCTTACGGCAAATTGGTAGACGGCCTTGCCCTTCATCTTGAAATAGGCCGCCGAGGGATCCGTCATGCGAGTGAAAGGCATCATGCTGCCACCGGCCGGAACGCAAATGACGTCCGACCCGCTGCCGTCCGTCATGAGGCAAGAATGCAGCACCCCACCCCTGGAACGGTTCGACGCTTGAAACAAAACCGCACCGGCACCATCGCCGAAGAACGGGTAGGTTGAGAAATCACGATCGTCCAGAATTCTTGAGTACATTTCTGCAGCGATAAACAGCAGGCTGCTGCACAGTCCGGTTTTAATGAGCGAATCAGATAGGGCAATTCCGTAGACGCTGCCGGCGCAGACCGAGTTGATGTCGAAAGCAAACGCCGAGTGGGCTCCCAGCAGGTTCTGGACACGGGTTGCGGTTGCCGGCTGAATGCGATCAGGTGAGGATGTTGACACCACGATGCCATCGAGCCTTTCAGGGGGAAAACCGATCTTTTCTAAGCAGTTCCTGGCGGCGTTGGCCGCGAGATCTGAGGTGCATTCGCTTTCCGAAGCCTTTTTTCTTGAGAAAATACCAGTTTTGGCGCTGATCATGAGCTTTGCGGACGATGAAAATTGATTCAGGTCCTCATTGTGAAGCGTTTCAGGCGGCAGATAAATCCCAGTGGATACAATGCTTGCATGTTTCATGATGCCAATCTCGTCTCACGGCAGGCGTTCGATGGTTCAGAAGAACGGGAATTGCGCAGCCAGTAACTGATCAAGGATTTGATTCTGTGATCGGAAAGTGCTGCAAAATGACGGCTGCAGGCCGGGCACAAGGAAATTTCCGTTTGAATGACTTCACTTGTGAATTGCTGGTTGCACAGCGCGCATTGCGTATCTCTTTTCCCATGATTATCGCTGAGCGAATTGGGGTTCGTGCTTGCATCTTCAATATGAATATGGGAAGGTATCTTGCGTTTTTCGATAGTTGAAAGTGCTTCTTTGTGTATTAAACTCATAGCTTTTTTCTCCATAGCTTTTTCGGACTTTCTGTTCGGGGCTTCCGGGTTTTCTTTCAAGTTGAAAATTTGAATTACAGTGCGGATGTTTAATCACAATTAGATATTTATGAGTTTCATATTACCTCGTTCAGTATGTCATTCAGAGCTACCTTTCCTAATAATTTCATAGCCTGATTATCATTGGACCACCTTTTAAATTTGAGCCAACGCTTAAAACTTAATGATCCTGCTGGACGATCAGCGGGCTGTCGGGACGATCCCCACTCTGCTCGAAGGCCATCAGGATAAGGGCCCTGAATTATTTGAGATGATCCGTAAGATTGCGGCCACCGGGGATCCGTTGGGTAAGGAAGCGAAACAACGTTTTTAGGAGGTTGAAAAGCTTTTTATCGCCAAGAAAACCGCAAAAAAAAGGCCGCCAAACCTCAGCTGGTGGTCGGTTGAATCTTTAATTGTGCCCTTCAATCTGGGAATTGATTGAAAGTTTACTTTGCTAACAGAATTCTAACAAAAATCTAACATTTCTCTATTGATTATTTCTTGAGATTCACCTATCCATTTAGTTGCAATCCAATCCTGCCTCCTCGACTAAGGAGAACTTTATCTTGTATGCCTCACCAATATTGCATTTTGATAAAAGCTTTCGTTGTTGGCTTATAATAGCAATATGTATATTTGGCATTAATCTGATTGTATTTCTTGCCCGCAACCACTTTCATCCTATAATCATTATATCTATCGCACTTTTCACTCCGATCGCTTGGATTTTATCATATTACTTGACGAGAGCCTGGGTTAATAGAAACGCAAACACGAAAGATACTTGAAATTATTCTAAATATACGCGTTTCAGATGCTCGAATTATCCTGAATGCAAGAGTTATTTGAAAATCCCTAAAGAAAATATCGATGTAGAATATACACATCCAATAAATTCAAACACAGTGAATTAGGCTTAGAGGAGAATTTGATATGATATCAAAAAACTATGATATAAATGAATTTTTGGAAGCAATTAAGGATGAAGATTACTTCGATATTATATACATGGCGGACAAAGAGGCGACTCAGGCTGAGCGCAACACACTTAGATATAGAAATGAGGCGGGAAAAACGGAAATCTGCGGCGAAGATTATACCAACAATCTAAAAGATTTGATATTTTTTCTAAAATATGCAGTAGCATCAAAGAAAATTTCAGATAGATTCGCAGGATTCACGGGAAAATTTCAGCCAAATCAATAAAATCAATTTATATTTTCAACTTTTCAAATTCGATTCTATCAGTCCATCCATGCTATCCGAAAATTGAATATCTGAGATCTGCAGACCGATTCAAAATCTACGATATCAATTGTATATTTCCTTATTTAATTGTTCTAACA
>JASFSK010000456.1:0-4689 GCA_050114455.1 Desulfobacterales bacterium
CAGCTCAAACACAACCAGCCCCAATGCCATCCAGCGATACCAAGAAGATCATGGTTATGTGCGCCACAGACCGTATCGGCATTGGCGACGATACGCTGGGCTTGAAACTCATGGTCAATTTCCTGCGAACGCTAAAGGAAATGGACAACGAGCTTTGGCGGCTGGTATTCGTAAATAACGGCGTCAAACTCACTATCGAGGGCTCAGATGTACTCGAGGAACTCAAAGACTACGAGAAGAGTGGACTCAAGATACTGGTAACTATTAATAATCGCCATGTTTTTCGATGACCACAACCCGCCTCATTTTCATGCTCGATATGGCGAAGATAAAGTGACGATTGAAATAGGATCTCTCCGGATTCTTGACGGTCAACTGCCGGCGCGTGCATTGGGCCTTGTCATAGAGTGGGCATCCCAGCATCAATCCGAATTATTGAAAAAATTGGGACCTATCGAAAAACAATGAGGCGCCGAAAAAAATTTCACCTTTGAAATAGGGTTTAGATGTTATTTACCAATCCACCAAAATAATTTCACCATAGCCTTCGTTTACGCCATATGCTCGACTCCGCGTTAGAGGCCGAGGCCGTAAAGTTTGCAAATCGGACATCAAGAGAAGATTTGAATAAGGATGATATCGTTGTTACACCGGCGGGCGTGAAATCCGGGTGGCGCTGGCATGGCAGATCCAAAATCATCGTAATCACCTTGGAACCTGAAAAGCTTCAGCGATTCGCTCAAAGTGAGGTGGGCATCTTGTTGACTGGCTCTCAATTGAAAAATCTGCCGCAGTTCACAGATGCTGATTTCTGTCAAGCCGGAGCGATGCCGCGTGATGCACTTATCTCCAAAGATGTGGGTTCAGAGGTGTTGTTTGAATACCTGGCAAGGGTATTTCTCGTTATTCTGATCCAGAACTATGACCACAGGCCTGAGGAAGAAATGGCATTCGCCCAAGGTGTCCCTGCTTCCAGTCGACCATTGCTTTTTAAATACGCTCTTTTCTCGAAAAAATGAAGTTGCGCCACATAAAACGCTTTCCCGAATATTAACCGCCGATAAATACGGCTATGGTATCGTCCTCCGCATAAATTTGGTGGTTTCCCGCTGCCAGTAGTGCGAGGCGGCGCGGCGCCAGAATTTCATCATCGACTTTCAGCTTCGAGTCCACTGCATAGACAGCCAGTTCTTCCGAATCCGCCGGAACGGCGGCCAATTGACCGGCGCGGAGGTGATACTCAGCATAGAGCATCTGCGCAAAAGTCCGTACTGCTGATTTTAGTCCGAATGCTTCTCCCATGATTAGATTGGATTTTAGATAATAAGGGATATCTTGATCTTAAGTTAGCACAAAACCCTTGACAGGGGATGAGAATCCGAAATATTTTGTCCTATCATAATATACCATATACAGTATTATGGAATAGATAATCAGCGACTACCAGCATAGCTGTGGGTTTGAGGTAGGCCCCTCAAAGGGTTCTGCCGGTGGTTGCTGCTTTGTGACTCCCAGTTTAGAATTCAACCATTTTATTGCAGGTTCGGCCTTTCATTGTTGGTTGCACTTTGGTGTGAGACATGAAAAAAATCAGCGGCGGCGAAACAGTTGTCAATCAGAATCCTTGCCAAAGAAAGTCGAGGATATTACGGCAGCGACCAAAAAAGAGTTGATTCAGCTTTTTACTTACCGTTATCTTGACATGATATGCAGGCGGCTGAACGAAATACAACGCGCCCTGACCCCTGATGTCATCCTGACCTGCGATTCCTGCCGGCCGACCTATGGCATCCCCTATCATTACATCGGGGCAAAAGATAATCTCACACCTGCGCTGATCGAAGCGCTTACGTTATAGGTTATGCGCTGATCGAGATTGAAAGTGTTCGTTCGCGAACTTAGAGTGCTTTTAATAGGAATATACTGAAATCGGTGGCAACTTCTCTTCAACGGCTTTAAGGAGTGAAACCCATGCCGAAACAAAAGGTGCTGTATGCCGACAGCTCTTTCACTGATCTTGGTGATTTAGAAAAAGATCTGGCTGCCGTCGACGTTGAATTGATTGTCGGTGACTGTCAAACCCAGGCCGACGTCATTGCCCAAGGTGCGGATGCGGCCGCGATCGTCACGGAACTTATCTTGCTCGACGAAAAGGTTTTCATGGCTTGTCCTGCATTGAAGCTGGTGTACACCAACAACGTGGGTACAGACCGTATTAACATCGCGGCTGCTACCCGTTACGACATCTTGGCCTGCAACAACCCGGATTACAATTTTCGCGAAGTGGCCGAACACACCATCGCCCTTTTGCTGAGTCTGGTGCGCAAGATTCCGTTCTCAGACGCCTACGTGCGCACCGGTGGATATGACTATAACCGATTGGCTCCCATCAGAAGATTTGAAAACAGCACAGTGGGGCTTCTGGGCTTCGGCCGCATCGCCCTTGCCGTTGCGCGTAAACTTGAAGGTTTCAATGTAAAAATCCTGTTTTACGATCCCTTCGTTCAGGAAGCTCACATCGGCAAGGCCCAAAAGGTGAATCTGGAAACACTGCTCAAAAATAGCGACTATCTGTGCATGCATGCCCCCCTGACGAAAAAGACGCGTAACATTTTAAACGCCGATACCCTGGCGATGATGAAACCCGGCGCCGCAGTGGTCAATGCTGCCCGCGGTGAGCTGGTAGACACACCGGCCCTTGTAAAAGCGCTCACATCCGGCCGTCTCAGCGGTGCTGCCCTGGACGTGGTGGCGGATCACCCGACCTTGGGACCGGAACACCCCTTGTGCCGTCTAGACAACGTCATCCTAACGCCCCATTCGGCCTGGCTTTCCGAAGACTCATTTAACCAGTGCAAAAACGATCTAACCGCCGAACTGGTCCGCTTTTTCACCGATCAGCCCTTAAAAGCCATTTTAAATCATGAGGTTCTGGACAAACCATCAACCTAAGGAGGAAAAAATGAAATCAATTCAAAAATTGGAACGCGTATCCCATGATGGAAAATTGACCCGGCGTGAGTTCATATCTCGGGTCTCTGCGCTGGGTGCGGCCGTCACCCTCTCTCCGTTCCTGTTTGGCCGACTTGCCGAAGCTGCAATGCCAAGAAAGGGCGGACATTTTAGAATCGGTATGGCAGGAGGAGCAACGACCGACTCACTCGAACCGGGAAAGCTGTTGGATCATATGCCCATGGTGCTTCAATATCAACTCAAAAACAACCTTGTTGAAATAGACGCTGAAGGTAACGCCATTCCCGAATTGGCCGAAAGCTGGGAACCGTCTGCAGATGCATCTCAATGGACGTTTAAAATACGAAAAAATGTTGAATTTCATAACGGGAAAACATTGACAAGCGAGGATGTGCTTTATTCCCTCAATTTTCATCGGGGTAAAGAATCAAAGTCTGCCGGCAAAAGCCAACTTGAATCTATCCTCGATCTGAAAGCGGATGACAAATACACCGTAGTCGTGACGTTGAATGGTGGCAATGCCGACTTTCCATTCATTTTGTCTGATATTCACTTCCCTATTATTCCAGATGGTGACGAGCAGTTTCATATTGGAACCGGCGGGTATCAACTGATGGATTTTGAACCAGGCGTAAGGGCTTTCGTCAAAAGAAACCCCAATTACTGGAAGGAAGGACGCGCCCATTTCGATGAAATCGAAACGCTGGTCATCAATGATACGGTCAGTCGAACCAATGCGCTCAAGTCCGACCAAATAGATGCGATGAACCGCTGTGACTTAAAAACGGTCCACTTGCTGGAAAAGTCACCCAGTCTGCAGTTAATCAGAAAAACGGGCAGATTGCATTACTACTTTCCTATGCGTACCGACACGGATCCTTTTGACAACAAAGACGTCAGACTTGCATTAAAATATGCCATCAATCGTCAAGCATTATTGGACTTGATTCTCAAAGGCTATGGCGCACTTGGCAATGATCATCCGATAGCGCCCACTTACCGTTATTACAATGCGAAACTTCCCCAGCGACGATACGACCCCGATAAGGCTAAATATCATTTGAAAAAGGCGGGTATGGAACAGCAGGTTTTCAAACTGCATGCATCAAATGCAGCTTTTGCCGGTGGTATGGATGCGGCGGTACTTTTCAAGGAATACGCCAATAAGGCCGGTGTTAAAATGGAGATTGTACAGGAGCCGGCAGATGGATATTGGAGCAGTGTATGGATGAAAAAACCCTGGTCTATGTCTTACCTGAGCGGTCGCCCAACAGAAGATATGATATTTTCGTTGCAGTATGCAAAGGGTGCTGCCTGGAATGATACGTTTTGGAATAACGAGCGATTCAACAAGCTGTTGATGGAAGCCCGTTCAGAATTGAATGAATCCAAACGCCGTGAAATGTATGCTGAAATGCAGAAGCTTATAAGCGATGACGGCGGTGTAATTTTGCCGTTTTTTGCAGACAATGTCGATGCTGGAAATAAAAAGGTAAAATATGACGGCCTGTCCGGGCAAAGCTCTATGGACCATTTTCGCTGTTCGGAACGGTGGTGGTTTGCCTAATTTTATTAATCCGCCTGATATTGACGGCGACAGTACCACGACGGTGTCGTGCCCGACCGATGTCGAAGGAGGACCGTATGGCGGCGTCTCCCCATCTTATTGATGAAAACAGCTTCGATCGCCTGGACACCAGATTCAGCACCTACCAT
>JASFSK010000457.1:0-4672 GCA_050114455.1 Desulfobacterales bacterium
ATCGATTCAACTTTGGTTCCGGTCAGTATTTGCATGCCTGCTTTTTCATAAATCCGTTTTAAGGAGTAAGAGATTTCCTCATCTTCGTTGGGCAATATAGACGGCAGCATTTCAACGACAGTAATTTTCGTGCCGAAGGTGTGGTAAAAATAGGCGAATTCCATGCCAATCGCGCCGGCGCCGATGATAACCATCGATTGCGGCAATTTTTTTAGGATTAGGGCATCCGAACTCGTCAGGATCCGTTTGCCGTCCGTCTCGACGCCCGGCAGCATGCGGGGGCGACCGCCGGTGGCAATAATAATATGGCTTGCCGTCAGAATTTCGATTTTTTCACCAGCGTCATCCAGAACGGCAACGGTTGACCGGTCCGTCAATGTCCCTCGGCCTTTCACCACCGTGATGTTATGCTGCTTCATGAGATAGTTGACACCCTTGGAGCTGGTGTCGGCAACCTTCCGGCTGCGTTTGATGATTTTGCTGAAGTCAACTTGCAAATTGTCAAAACGAAAACCCCATTTATCCGCTTCCCGCAAAAATTGCATATGCTCGGCATTTTTTAATAGGGCCTTGGTGGGGATACATCCCCAATTGAGGCAGACGCCGCCCAGGCGGGATTGCTCTACGAGGGCGACCTTTAAACCCAACCTGGCGCCACGAATCGCCGCTACGTAGCCGCCCGGGCCGCTACCAATAACAATCACATCATATTGGTTGTTCATACCATTTTCCTTTTCATCTGAAAGTCTTTTTGGTCGGACATCATACAAAAAAACATCTGATTTGGATACATTTTTTTGATCCCTGCCCTGGAAGCGTCCATATAGTTTTTCGCTGATGTGCTGCTTTCATTGACAATGACAATGTTTTTAAATACAAATGGCTCTTTAACGCGCCTTCTGAAATTATGCTTTTGGTTCCGACGCATAATCAGGACTCTAAACCCTTAATTGATTCAGACATGCTGAGCTTGCATGCCTTGAAAAGGAGACGAAAGAATGAAGGGAAAACCGGTCATCCCCCCGGTGTATCTAACCGCAACCTATCAATTTGATTCATCAGACGATCTCATAGACGTTGTCCAAAATCGCAGCGGATATCTTTACTCGCGTTGGGACAATCCGTCGGTCATGGAAGCAGAGCAAATGCTGGCCCAACTCGAGGGGTACGATCGGGCATTGGGATTTGGTTCCGGTATGGCGGCCATCAGCACAGCCGTTTTGGCCAACGTTCAGGCCGGAAGCCGGATTGTGGCCATGCGGGAACTTTATGGCGGCACGTTTGAACTGTTCAATGATCTAATAGCGCGCCTGGATGTTCAAACGGTTTTTATTAACTGTTGGGATACGGACAAAATATTGGAAGAGATCGACCGGGGGCTATCGATTCTTTATCTGGAAACGCCCACAAATCCGCTTCTAAGGGTTGTTGACGTCAAACCATTGGCCCGGGCCGCTCATCAAAAGGGAGCTTTGGTGCTGCTCGATTCAACCTTTGCGTCACCGATCAATCAACATCCCATTGATTTAGGGGTTGATTTGGTGCTGCACAGCGCCACAAAATATCTCGGCGGACATCATGATGTGACCGCCGGCTTTGTCTGCTGCAATAGCCAGCAATTTGAAAAAATCTGGACGTACCGTAAAATCCTGGGTGGCGTGATGGATCCTTTATCGGCATTTCTGACCCTGCGCGGTCTGCGAACCCTCGATCTGCGTATTGAGCGTCAAAATGAAAACGCCATGAAAATTGCTCGATACCTCGAGAACCGGGACAAGATCAAAGCCGTCCACTATCCTGGTTTGACATCTCATCCGGATCATGCCATCGCCAAGCGTCAGATGACCGGTTTTGGCGGTATGCTCAGTTTTGAAATTTATGCTGATTTCGAGCAGACCAAAGATTTTATGGATCACCTGCGAAAGATCAAACTGGCGACCAGTCTGGGCGGCGTTACCAGTTTGGCGAATCAGCCCATCACAAACACCCATGCGGCTTTGAGTCCCGAGAATCGGGCCAAGGCAGGTGTCGGAGAAAGTCTGGTTCGGCTGTCTGTGGGTATCGAAGATGCGGATTTGCTGATTGGCGACCTGCAGCAGGCTCTGGATAAGATTTAGGAACAGCTCGGGCTTTACCAGATGAAAGATTCGGAAAATAAAAAATTGGAGATTGAGAAAACCGGCGAAGACCTGTTTGACTTTGCCATTGACCGCGAAGATGTCAAATGGCTGCTGGATCGTTTGTCTCCAGAAGCCGACATCAAACGCACAACCGTGGAATACGAGCTGCAGATATTAAAAATTATCGGGGTTGGCTGGAGTATTTCCTACTATCTGGCAGACAGCCCGCAGAAGACCACACTTTTAGAGCTTTATTGGAATGCCATAAATGAGTTCTCCCGAAACCTGACGACAACCATGGAATATTTAATCGGTCAGGATATCAATTATTTTCAGGTATTAAAAGATCGGCTTGACCTCTATGTGGATGTAATGACCCGGCATTCCGATGTCTCAGATCCCGCACAAGTGATCGGACGCCAATTTTCAAAAAATTGCGGCAACGAGGAGGATATCTTCACCTTCATGACCGGTTCTAAAATGTTTATCTCGGCGACCAGCAAAGTCAGACAATACCTGGAAGCCATAAAACTAAGGTAAATACGATCGCCATGATGTCTAAGCAAAGAGGTAGACCTGCCTG
This sequence comes from Desulfobacterales bacterium, assembly GCA_050114455.1. Classification (GTDB taxonomy): domain Bacteria; phylum Desulfobacterota; class Desulfobacteria; order Desulfobacterales; family JAFDCJ01; genus JAFDCJ01. Next base: position 2,704 of record JASFSK010000457.1, read on the forward strand.
GATACTCCCGACGATTGTGATCTCACAGTTCACGGGCACATCTCTCTGGTTTGCCGGCAACGCTGTCATAAATGATATTCAACGCCAGTGGTCTCTCGGAGAAAGTGTTGTCGGCCACTTGACATCTGTGGTTCAGTTCGGCTTTATCGCCGGCACCTTGGGCTTTGCCGTCCTGGCCGTTTCAGACCGGTTCTCTCCCCGCAGAGTGTTTCTAGTTTGCTCGCTGCTGGGCGCTTTTGCAAACCTGCTCGTTTACCTTATTGCCGACAGCTTTCTCTTATTGTTGGTTTTGAGGGGATTGACCGGATTCTTTCTGGCCGGAATTTATCCGGTCGGGATGAAAATAGCATCCGGCTGGTATCGGCAAGGTCTGGGCAAGGCACTGGGGTTTCTGGTCGGTGCCCTGGTACTCGGGACTGCCTTTCCCCATTTGTTTAAAGGAACGCATCAATCAATCCAATGGGAAACGGTGATCATTGCGATATCTCTGATTTCAGCTGGCGGCGGCGTTTTGATGTATGTGCTGGTTCCGGATGGCCCTTATCTTTTCAGGGGAGCGGTATTCCAGGGCAAAGCGCTGTTGCTTATATTCGAACGCCGGGATCTGCGTGCCGCCGCCTTTGGCTACTTCGGCCATATGTGGGAACTATATACGTTGTGGGCCTTCATTCCTATGTGTCTTATCACGTTTAACAGATATCATCCCGAGGCAAGTTTGAATGTATCCATGTGGGCCTTTGTTGTCATTGCCACCGGCAGCATCGGCTGCATCGGTGGGGGCCTGCTGGCCAGAAAATTCGGCAGTGCCAAGATCGCCTTTGTTCAGCTCGGTCTATCTGGGATTTGCTGCCTTCTATCGGTTGTCATTTTTCAAGCACCCATTGGCCTGTTTTTGGCTTTCCTGATTTTCTGGGGTATTGTGGTGGTTGGTGACTCGCCCCAGTTTTCGACCCTGGTGGCGCACACGGCTCCCAAAGAGCTGGTCGGATCTGCGCTGACCATCGTTAATTGCATTGGTTTTTTCATTACCATCATCAGCATCCAGCTGATGACCTCCCTGTTGCCGCTCATCCCCGCAGACTATCTTTTTCTGTTTTTGGCGATCGGCCCGCTGCTGGGGCTTGGATCTCTTCGTCCGCTGGTGCGAAAAAAGACTTAGGACTCTGAAAACCCAAATTGCGGTAGGCGGTGCTGGTGGAATAATCCATATCAGCGAGGCCGCTGGCCGCGTCCGTCCAGCCTAATCGAGAAAGAAACTGATAAACATCAAGCACCGAATGAATATAGTTTGTCTGCTTAAAGTAGACTGTGCGACACGCGGCGCAAGCGCCTGCGTTACGCGAGCGACATCCTCCATTCGTCGTTTGTCATTCCTTGCGGTTTCATAAGGGATCTAAGGCAGCGCCGTAGCGACAGACGAAGATTGACTTTTATGGCAATCAGATATATTGGTAATCGAATTTTATCTCACCCGTCATCCGAAATAGATGCGTTTGTCGTATTTTAATATTGAACGATCCAGATAACGACCTCCATGAGATCTAACCGATATGCACTTAGCCTTATCCTCCAAAAAGGTTCTGTTGATTTTTGTCCTCACGCTGTACTGCTTGCTGATCGGGTATAAGTTGATGCGGCTGGGGACGCATGGCGATGGTGTTGAATATGCCAGTGTTGCTAGAAATCTGTCGGATGGCGTCGGATCATTTTGGAAGCCGTATTTGGACGATAGGATCCATCCGGTCTTCCACGAACACCCACCTTTGGTGTTTTGGATCCAGTCTTGGGCATTTCGAATATTTGGTAACGGGCCTTATTTAGAATCTTTCTACGGCTTTTTTATCGGGTTTGTCATTCTTGGCGGTATGGCATGGTTCTGGTGGCGGGTTCGCCTTGATTTCCAATTTCCAGCAGTTGGATGCTGGTGGCCCATGTTGCTGTTGACGATCCTTCCGATGTTCACCTACTT
>JASFSK010000458.1:0-4671 GCA_050114455.1 Desulfobacterales bacterium
CAGCCAGATCCGATCCGGCAAGATTGGCCTTGGCCAGGGCGCCGCGGATGACATCCTGGGTATTGCGCCAGATCTCAAGGGGATCATGCTCCACCCAGCCTGGCTGGGGGAAAATCTGTTCATGCTCTTTCTGGTCGACCGCAATGATCTGCCCGCTGTGATCAAATATGATAAAACGGTTGCTGGTTGTACCCTGATCTAATGCACCTACGTATTTGGCCATGGTTTGATCTCCCAAAAAATAGAGGGGCTAAAGCATGGCTCCAACCCCTCAAGGTTAACTACCGTTCATACGCCTCTAACAGCCTTGATACTGTTTAAACATCGGCACACCTTCTGCTCGGAGCGTATTCAGGTAATACTGACCTGGCAATTAAATAGACCATCTGATAACCATTTTCCCGTCATTCCCGCGAAGGCGGGAATCCAGTAGTTACAAGGCCTTTTCTGGATTCCGGCTCTCCGCTCCGCTGCGGCCGGAATGACGGGTTTAGCTGCCGGTTTGATAATTCGGCTCACTAAGAGCTTTATCAGCGCTGCGCCTATTTCACACGCCCCTCACGCCAGGCCTGAATGAGCTTGTCATAGTTGACCGTTTCACCTTTGGGTTTTTCATTGACTTTCGCTTTGGGTGAGCCGGGTTTGTTCAACCATTCGGACTCGTCCATTTTGGGGTTGAGCTTCGGTCCGCAATCGGCCTGAACATTAGCACGCTCGATGCGCTGCATCACCCGGTCCATCTCATTGGCGAGATTGTCCATGGCCGTATCTACGGTCACTTCACCGGATACCGCCTCGCCGATATTTTGCCACCACAACTGGGCCAGCTTCGGATAGTCGGGGACATTGACACCCGTTGGCGTCCAGGCCACCCGTGCCGGGCTGCGATAGAACTCTACCAGGCCGCCGAGCTTGGGTGCACGTTCGGTGAAAGACTCGTGATTGATGTCGCTGTCACGGATCGGTGTCAGACCCACATGGGCCTTTTTCAGGGACGTGGTCTTACACACGCAGAACTGTGCGAATAGCCAGGCTGCTTTGCGGCGTTCCAGGGGCGTGCTCTTCATAAACGTCCAAGAACCGCAATCCTGATAGCCCAGCTTCATGCCTTCTTCCCAATAGGGACCATGGGGCGAGGGAGCCATGCGCCATTTGGGGGTGCCGTCTTCATTGACCGTGGGACCCGGAGCGACCATGTCGGGGACAAATGCCGTGTACCAGAATATTTGCTGGGCCACACTGCCACCAGCCAGAAATGGCAGATAGGTGTAAAAATCCATCCCCAGGGCGCCCGGGGGGGCATATTTGCGCAGCCACTCCATGTATTTGCGCAATGCGTATTTGGCTGCGGGACCATTGGCCGCACCACCGCGAGCAACACTGGCTCCGACCGGTCGGCAATCTTCCATACGGATACCCCACTCGTCTACCGGAATGCCATTGGGGATTCCCTTGTCACCGGCACCTGCCATGGACAGCCAGGCATCGGTGAAGCGCCAACCAAGATCAGGCGCTTTTTTGCCATAATCGTTATGACCGAAAATGGCTTTGCCGTCTATTTCCTGCACATGTTCACTGAAAAATTCAGCGATATCCTCGTATGCCGACCAGTTGACCGGCACACCCAGCTCATAACCGTAAATTTCCTTAAATTTCGTTTTAAAATCCTCACGATTGAACCAGTCATAGCGAAACCAATAGAGGTTGGCAAACTGTTGGTCCGGGAGTTGATACAGTTTGCCGTCCGGGCCGGTGGTAAAGGACTTGCCCATAAAGTCGTCCACATCGAGGGTGGGCAGGGTGACATCTTTACCCTCACCTGTCATGAAATCGGACAAGGGAACCACATATCCATAGCGGGCGTGGGTTCCGATGAGGTCGGAATCGTTAATCCAGGCATCATAAAGATTTTTACCGGAAGCCCACTGTGACTGCAGCTTCTCGATGACATCCCCTTCCTGGATTAGATCGAAAGAGATCTTGATGCCGGTGATTTCTTCAAACGCCTTGCCCAGCACCTTGGCTTCATACTCATGGGTTGTGATGGTCTCGGACACAACCTTGATGTTCATGCCCTTAAACGGCTTGGCGGCATTGATGAACCATTCCATCTCCTTCATCTGTTCTTCTTTTGATAATGTCGATGGTTGGAATTCTTCGTCCACCCACCTTTTGGCGGCCTCCATGTCTGCGCTCGCTGGAACGGCCAAGAACGCCAACGACACAGCCACGATACCGGCCAGCAGCATTATCCTGTTCTTTTTCTTCAACATCATTGCCATCATATATTCACCTCCTGTTGGCCTTCACCCATCGTTTGTTTTGCCTGTCTTGCGGTCAACATCACCGGCGTGAAGGCCATTAGCACCGAATGACATTGGACCATTTTATTTTTCCTTGGATTATTGCAAGATTCTGCTGTAAGCGAACATTAAATCTTCATTCTTCATTCTTCAATCTTCAATCAATATCACCCCCAACGCATGACCACTATCACCCAAACCAATGAGATGATCGTTGCGTACCATAGCGCCATGTCGGTAAGTCCAAGCCATGCGAGATGGATATAGGCGCTGCCCAGCAACCCTAAAAAAAAGCGCGTTCCCCGAGTGGTAGGAATCCATAAAAAACCGCGACGTTCGATTGTCGGCGATATCAATTCCCAGATAAGCATGCCGCCGATCATCAAGAAAATGCTGATAAAGAAAATGGCCGTCGGTACGGTCCAATACATCCAGTCCAGACCCATGGGAGTTCCTTTTTATTTAAGATTGAAGATTGAAGACTGAAGAATTTTGGAATTCTGTCTATCTAATTTTTCGTACTTGCCGTCATTCTGGAAGAAGCAAAAATTGCTGTCAGCTCTCCAGCTTCCTTCAGCAATGGTTCTACAAGATTCTTTTTTATTAATTTTTCATCTACAATAAATTCCAACCAGAAGCCAGTCTCATCAGCTTCTTCCAATACGATACTTATCTTCGCTACAAAGCTAGCCTTTGATTGCGACAGGCATGTTGCTCGATAGTTGGCAGCAACGGACGTTGAACACCTGATTATTTGTCCCTGAAGATGTTTGCCTAATGCAGTTTCCGGCAAAGCCATCGCCAGCTTGACGCAACGATGGGCAAACTTTTTTGTCCTTTGTGTTAACTCTACTCTGTTCATATCCGTTAACTCTCAATTGAATCATCGCCTATGCAAACATCATATAAAACGATAGAATTCATTAGATCTTCAATCTTCAATCTTCATTTTTCAATATACTTCATACTCTCCCCAAGGCAAAACCTTTGGCCAGATAGTTTCGTACGAACCAGATCACCAAAGCTCCCGGGACGATGGTGAGCACACCGGCAGCGGCCATTAGCCCCCAATCCAGCCCCGTGGCACTGATCGTGCGCGTCATGGTTGCTGTAATCGGTTTGGCCTCGGTAATCGTCAGCGTCCGAGCAAACAGCAGCTCGACCCAGCTAAACATAAAACAAAAAAACGCGGTTACGCCGACGCCGGCTCGAATCAGCGGAATAAAAATAGTGACAAAAAAGCGTGGAAAACTATATCCGTCGATAAAGGCGGTCTCATCGATTTCTTTGGGGATCCCGGTCATGAACCCTTCCAGAATCCAGATAGCCAACGGCACGTTGAAAAGGCAATGGGCTAAAGCCACTGCCAAATGGGTATCCATTAGCTTGATAGTTGAATAGAGCTGTAAATAGGGCAGCAGAAAAACGGCCGGAGGGGCCATGCGGTTGGTCAGCAACCAGAAAAACATCTGCCCGTCACCCAAAAATTTATAGCGTGAAAAAGCATAGGCTGCCGGCAGGGCAAAGGCCAGTGACATCGCGGTATTCATGCAGACATAGATCATGGCATTGATGTAGGCCATATACCAGGTTGGATCTGTGAAAATATTAATATAGTTTTTTAATGTCAAATCAGCCGGGTAAAGGGCGAAGTTTGCGAGAATATCCGCGTTGGTCCTCAGGGACATGTTGAGCATCCAGTAGATCGGAAGTATCAGAAATCCGAAATAGATACACAGTGCAATGGTTCTTTTTCTCATCTTCATGCCTTCTCTCCTCTGCCGACATTCAACAACGCCTGGTAGAATGCAAAACTAAATAAAAGTACGATGACAAAGTAGATCAGCGAAAATGCCGCTGCCGGACCCAGATCAAATTGCATGGTGGCAAGCTTTACCAGATAAATGGACAGAAAAGTGGTTGTATTGCCGGGGCCGCCACCGGTCAATGCAAAAGGTTCGGCATAAATCAGGAAACTGTCCATCCACCGCAGCAGCACGGCAATGGTGAGTACGCCCCGCATTTTGGGTAGCTGAATATAGAAAAATGTGGCCCATGCCGAGGCGCCATCTATTCTGGCTGCCTGGTAATAAGCCTCAGGGATGGCCCGCAATCCTGCATAGGCCAGCAGTGCTACCAGAGGCGTCCAATGCCAGACCTCCATGGCGAGCAGGGTAATCCAGGCATAGAGTGGCTTGGCCGTATGATCAAAGGGTACTTCCAATAGGTCTAAACTGTTGATCCCCACACCAAACAGGCCGATATCCGGCCGGGTGAAGATGATCCAGATGGTTCCGATCACATTCCAGGGAATGACCAGCGGCAGCGCCAATGTGACCAGACAGGCTGAAACACCCCAGCCGCGTTT
>JASFSK010000459.1:0-4671 GCA_050114455.1 Desulfobacterales bacterium
ATATTGCCGCGGGGGGAAAATGGCAGCAATCGTGTCTTTGCGGGATATTTCTCTTTGAACGGCAATGGCGAGATGACCGGCATGCACTGGGTCGAAGAATCCGGTCTGCTGGAAGGCCCCATCATGATGACCAATACTCATAGCGTCGGTATCGTTCGGGACGCCGTGATTGAATGGCAAAGAAACACGGCTGGAAATCATCCGCCATGGTCTTTGCCAGTCGTCGCAGAAACCTACGACGGCCATTTAAATGACATCAACGGATTTCATGTCCGCAAACAGCACGTGTTTGAAGCCATCGACAAAGCTGCCTCCGGACAGGTTGCCGAAGGCAATACCGGCGGCGGAACCGGGATGATCTGCCATGAATTCAAAGGCGGCATCGGAACCGCCTCCCGACGTCTGGAAAGCCCGACCGGCAAATTCATGGTGGGGGTGCTGGTGCAGGCCAATCATGGGCTCAGACATCAGCTTCGCATTGCCGGGGTTCCGGTAGGACTTGAGATTACCGATAATTTGATCAAGTCCAGAGATGAAGGCTCGATTATCGTAGTGGTCGCAACCGATGCGCCGCTGTTGCCCCACCAGCTAAAACGAGTGGCTCGCCGTGCTTGTCTGGGACTCGGACGCACCGGCAGCATTGGCAGCAATTTTTCCGGAGACCTTTTTCTGGCCTTTTCCACTGCCAATGCTGCAGCGGTAAACTCCGCTGAAATTGTTCAGCTGTCCATGGTTCCCAATGAACAACTGGATCCGGTATTTGGGGCCACGGTCACAGCGGTAGAGGAAGCGATTGTCAATGCCATGATGGCAGCGAATTCCATGACCGGCAGAGATGGCCACCGAGTCGTGGCAATTCCCCATGATCGTCTCAGTAAAGTTTTGAAAAAATATAGCCGTTTGAGTAAAAATGGATGACACGTCATCTTGAAGCGCCATGGGCAAGGGGAGCAATGTGATTTTAGCTTTCCATAAATTTTCATTTCGTATCAGATACCAAATTAATAAAAATCAATGGAGGAAATATGGCCAGGAACCTTGGCGTTGCCGGGATACAAATAAATGTTATCCACGGACAAGACAACACGGATGAAATGCTGAAAAAGTTAAACGGGACGATCGCTCTATTCCCCTGGGTGGATCTTATTTTTTTTAGTGAATTGTGTCTCAGTGGATTGGATCTGAAATTGGCCATGCCGATTCCAAACTCATCGCTGGATAAAATCGTGGCTTGGGCCCAAAAAGAGGAAAAATGGCTGATCCCGGGATCGTTTTACGAAAAGGAGGGCACTAAAATTTATAATACCTCGGTGGTTATTTCACCTGCCGGTGAAATTGTGGCCCGATATCGCAAAATTTTCCCCTGGCGCCCCCTGGAAGCAACCGAAGCCGGTAAGGAGTTTTGTGTTTTCGACATTCCGGGAAAGGGGCGATTCGGCCTGTGTATCTGTTATGATGTATGGTTTCCAGAGGTAAGCCGAAATCTGGGCTGGATGGGCGCGGAGGCAGTGTTTTGCCCTACCGCAACCTATTCTTCGGATCGGCCCCAGGAAATGATCCTGGCACAGGCCAATGCAATTTCAAACCAACTCTATTTCCTGAATGTCAACGGTCTCGGTGTCGGCGGTGTCGGATGCTCGATCTTTGTCGATCCGCAGGGGCGAATTCTGCAGACTTCCGGAGAAAGCGAGATTATCATGACGGAAATTATTGATTTGGATCTTGTTTCGCGGGTAAGAGAATACGGTACCTTGGGTACCAGCCAATTGTGGAAAGATCTTGCTCATTTCAAAGGTAACTTTCCCATCTACCAGGGAGATATTCGCAGGGGTAAGATTTTTCAGTCGTTGGGTCCTCATGAACTTCATAAAAAATTGAACTAAAAGGATTACCAAAAAATGAAATTAGATTTTTTAGACAAAGTAGTGATGGTGACGGGAGCCTCCCGCGGAATCGGAAAGGAAATTGCCCGGGGATTTGCCGATGGTGGGGCCCGCGTGGTCGTTCATTATCATAAAAACACAAAAGCGGCCGAGCAAACCATCGACGGCCTGTCCGGAAATGCACACCTGATGGTATCCGCCGATTTATCGGATCCAACGGCTGTCGGCAACATGGCCGATCAGGCGATCAAGAAAATGGGAAAAATCGATATCCTCATCAACAATGCCGGAATATATGAGTTTCATCCGGTGGCCAGCACAACCTTCGAGGAATGGCAGCGAAGTTGGCAAAAAACGATATCCACCAATTTAATGGGACCGGCCCACCTGGCTTTCCATGTCGTCCAGCACATGATGAACAACGGAGCTGGAAAAATTATCAACATCACCTCGCGGGGAGCTTTTCGGGGTGAGCCGGATGCTCCGGCCTATGGCGCCAGCAAGGCCGGTCTCAACGCTTTCAGTCAATCCATGGCGCAAGCCCTGGCGCCCCACAATATCTTCGTGTATGCCGTGGCTCCCGGATATGTGGAAACCGATATGGCTGCTTCGGTACTTTGCGGGCCGCAAGGTGACGCTATCCGTGCCCAAAGCCCTTTGAACCGTGTGGCGCATCCTGAGGAAGTTGCCCGGGCCGTGCTGTTTTTGGCGGCAGATGGCACCGACTATCTTACCGGCGGCATCATCGATGTCAACGGTGCTTCCTATTTGCGCAGTTGACTAAGGTGTTGGCTCTACCCAACCTACGAAAAAACCGCCTGAAGATAGGATAGATTACAACTTTTATAATGTATCATACGAGCGGGCGCCGCTGGCTGTTTGGTTTTTTTGTGTTTGGTATTTAGCTTTCAGGGTTTCGGGTAAAGGCCAGCCAGTCTGATCAACAAAGAAACTTTGATGTTATTCGTTTTTGCCACAAAGACACCAAAGCACCAAGATTAAAATAAAAATCAGTCCTTAGCGTCTTTGTGCCTTCGGAGCGCAAAATTGTAATTTCGAATGTAGAGGCGTTGTACCGCCTACGCCTTGGAGATCACTCCTTCCTTTGTCATTCGTCAATCGTCATTGCCTTTAGTTTCATAAAAAGTCATTCTTGAATGAAGAATGTGTCATATAAAATTATGGAGCCGGTCGGGCTCGATTCCTCTTTACCCGAGCACGGCGAAATGTTAGATGAGCGGATCCAAAAAATCCGTAAGTGAGAACAACTGTGACCGATTCCGTTCAAATTAACAAAAAAGTAATCTTCGCCCTGTTTCTGATTCATTTTATCGGTGATTTTTTTCAGTCCTTTATTCGGCCGATGCTGCCGGTACTGGCCAGCAAATTCAGTTTGAGCCTGACCCAGGTGGGTATGATTACCGGGATCGCCACCTTTATGGCTTTTCTCATTCAGCCGCTGTTCGGTTATTTGGCCGATCGCTACAGATCCCGGGTAGTCCTGCTGATCGGATCCTTTGTGGGCGCAATCTGTATCCCCCTGGTGGGGGTCGCCCCCTACTTTGGCGTCATTTTGCTGTTGATCGGTTTGGGCTCTATCAGTTCGGCTATCTATCACCCCACTGCGGCTGGGATGGTTTCAGCCTATGCCGGCCGTCGCACGGGGTTGTGCATGTCGATTTTCGGGCTGGGGGGTACCTTGGGTTTTACGCTGGGCCCCATCGTGTTCGCAGGCTATATTACCCTTTTAGGGCTACATCGCCTGCCGTTACTCACGTTGCTTGGGCTGGCGGTTTTTGTGCTCCTTTTCGTCCTGATACCGGCTTCGGATCAAGAACGTCCGCCTAAAAGGAACTTTATAGGCTCTCTGCGCGAAAGCATCGGTGACGTCTGGAAACCGGTGGTTATGATCTGGGCCATCGCTTTTTCCAGAGCATTTGTCGAACAGGCGCTCCTTACCTTTATTCCGATGCTGACGACTTCCGAGGGGCACTCACTGGTATCGGTGGGCAGCATACTTTCCTTGTTCACCGTGGGTGGGTCCGTCAGTGCCCTCGTTTGTGGACACCTGGTCGATCGTATCGGTTTCAAACCTGTTTATTTTTTTTCTTTTGCCTTGTCTTCTCCTTGCATTCTGCTATTCATTCATGGTTTCGGGTGGAAGTTATATCCGCTCGCGTTTCTAAGTGGATTTCTGCTTTTGGCCACCCTGTTTCCGGCATTGGCACTGGCCCAAAAAATTGCCCCAAAGGGTCGATCCCTGGTATCCAGTATTGTGATGGGCCTGGCGCTTGGGGTTGCGGGAATCCTGATGCCCCTGGCAGGGATGATGGCCGACGCCTTCGGCATTCGAGCGGTCTTAAGGTTTATCGCTTGTGTACCCCTGGCGGCACTCGTATTGATCTATTATCTGCCCGAGCCCGCCGACACCGTCTGAAAGATTGACATTACCGCTGCTTCTTTCCTACCAAAGGGTATCGACATCCGGATAATCTAAGATCTGTCTGTCAGCCGTTACCAGGCGCATTGATAGAATCCTGGCTGTGGCAACTATGATCTGATCTGCCGGATCTTTGTGAAAGTCACGAAGAACGGTACTTTCAACAGCAATTTCCGGGGAAAGATCTGCGACTCTGATATTGAATTCATTGAGTGAGCGTCTGATCCAGGCAATCAGTGGAATAGAAAAACCAATTCTTTTTTTCTCTACTAGTTTTGCAAGCTCCCAACAGGATATAGCTGAAATCCATCTGTAATCGGATGAACTTATTGCCTTGTTGGATTTGGT
>JASFSK010000460.1:0-4666 GCA_050114455.1 Desulfobacterales bacterium
GAGAATTGACAGCTACGTTGATGCACCCGGCTTGGTAGAATCCTTTGAAAAAGCGGGTTTGAGCCACGAAGCATTTCTGACCGGCCAGTGCGCTGCGGTTTTCGTCAAAATGATGGTGGATGATATATTTAAAGAAAAAGGGGTGTTTGCACCGGAGCAATTGCCGGCCGAGGCGCGCCGCTACTATTTTGAAGAGCTTGCGAAATGGGGCGTAACGGTGGCGCAACATTAAAGTCCTGCTGCCTTGTGAAATACTGAAGATGTTTTAGGATTAAAAGGAATTTTTCGGGTATCGTGTATCGTTGTTTTCATATTTGTTACCTTGTTGTTTATGCAACAATGAGGTCAACTCATACAGAATAAACTAAGCTATTGATATTGTTTGACCTTTTCGGGGTGCCACCACCGCAAAACCATCTTTTTTTAGATCGTCGGCAAATGCAAGGGTTTGATCTTCTTCGCCGTGGACCAGGGCGATACGCTTTATCTTCAGGTTGGATTCCTGCAGAAGCCGACGCATTTCATTTTTATCCGCATGGGCGCTGAACCCGCCCAGTTTAACCACCCGGGCTTTGAGCGGATACTCCTTGTTCATGAATCTCAGCAGGGGCGGCTTGCCTTTTCGGCCGGATTCCTCGTAGGCTTCACCCTGTTCGAGAATTCGCCGCCCCAGGGTGTGCTGCGCCATGTAGCCAACGATCAGAATCGTATTTTTGGAATCATGAATTTTATGCCGCAGGTGATGTAAGATACGCCCGGCTTCACACATACCGGATGCGGACACCACGATATGGGGAGTTTCATCCCGGTTGAGTGCCATTGATTCCTGGACTGATTCGACAAATTTGACCTGGTCAAATTGAAAGGGGTTTTTTCCCTGCTGGAGAAATGCCTCGTGGGTCTCCTTGTCGTAAACTTCCGGGTGTTCTGCAAAAACCCGGGTGATCTTGGTGGCCAAAGGGCTGTCGACGTACACCGGAAATCGGGGAACTTCATTCTCATTGTATAACTCATGCAGCACGTACAACAGCTCCTGGGTGCGACCGAATGCAAAAGATGGAATAAGTATGGTACCGCCACGATCATAGGTGTCCACCAGGACTTGTTTAAGCCTGGGTTTTAGGTCCACTACCGGCTCATGCAGACGATCCCCATAGGTGCTTTCCATAATCAGCAAATCCACTTCAAGATCCTGATCATCAAAGTTCAGGGTCGGATCTTTTATTATCGGTTTATCGAATCGGCCCATGTCACCCGAAAAGCCGATGGTAAAGGCACGGCCGTTATCCTTGGCCCGGATCAAAACGAAGGCTGAACCGAGAATGTGACCGGCATCGTACAGGGTACAGGTCATCTCCTGGCCGATGGATACCGTATGACGGTAAGGTTGGCCATCGAAATAGGAAAGGGATTCCTGGGCGTCGTCAATGGTGTAAAGCGGGCTGACGCCTTCCAGGTGATATTTGTGCATCAGTTCATTGATGGTTTCGGCATCCGGGCGTCGCCGGCCTTTTTTCAACAATTTTTTTATATTCTCGGTTATCTTCTTGGACCCTTTCTTGGTTTTGCCGGATGTTTCCATCGTTTGCAGGGCCGAACGCACAGTTTTGTAATTCAAATATTCAGCATCCGATTCCTGGATATGTGCCGAGTCAAGCAAGAGATATTCACAGGCGGCCGCTGTTGCCCGCGTGCAGATAATACGGCCGGCAAAATCGTGTTTGGTCAACAGCGGAATACGCCCGCAGTGGTCGATATGCGCGTGGGAGAGCACCACGTTGGTCAGTATCCCGGGATCAAATGGCAGGACGGCGTTCTTTTCCCTCGTTTCCTTGCGCCGCCCCTGAAACATACCGCAATCGAGCAAAATGCGATCGTTTTCGGTCGATAAAAGATGCATCGAACCGGTAACTTCTCGCACAGCACCGTAAAATGTGACATTCATGTCTAGGCTCCTTCAACTTTATAAATAAAAAAAAGACGGAGCGAAGCCGCCGCCTCGCAGGAGTTGCAGCGCCAATGCCTCGGAAAGCGACATCCACAATTCGTCAATCGTCATTCGTCATTCCATCTTCACACGAAATTCAGGTTACATATCATCCCAGAATATCACCCCGGAATCCCATTCGAATCCACCATTGCCATCCGTATCGGCCTCGATAGAAAGGTGCACCTGATTCAGTGCAGTTAATTGGGCCCGGGTATTATCTGCCCCTTTGATCCTGAGCAGACCGGAAGTCGGCCATTCATCTTCATAGTGCACGATAAATGGTTCCAAGGTCGTAGATTCTACGTACCCATGCTCCGGGTGATAAAAGGTTCCAAAAATCTCTATTTCAGTAAAACCGATGAATTCGGCGATGTTCATTGAATAGTCTTTTATCCAGTAAACCTGACCGGACGCCAGCTCTTTAGAATAGGCTGAAAAATTGGCTGTTATGGGCTTTTGTTGCATCAGGTCCAACGACAATTCGCCGGCCAACGCAATCTGGCCATCGGACAATTCGTCAAATGAAAAATGTGACGTTGAAAATTTTCCGGTGCCCGATCCATATGCTCCATCGACACCAGTTTCGCCCGAAATGGTGATCCCACGGAAACAATAATTTTGGAAGGATATGCTACCGTCAAAAACATTGGCGTCACGGACGAAATCCATGGAGTATAAAAGTCTACCGCCACAACCGCCTTGCAGAATCCCACTTTTGGTTTCAACGGCCGGTCTAAGGGGGTCAACGGATAGAGCAGCAGTTTCAATCTTTTGAACAGAGTCCTTTAAAACCAGGGGCAGTCTCAATGGCCAAAATACGCTCGATTGTTTGGTCAATGATTTTTGAGCAAATCCTGCACTTTCGGTTTTAGACCGGGTTATGCCGCCGGATAATGCGCCTTCTGTCAGGTCGTCTGCATTGGTTGAATCTATCACCGCCAAATCATTTCTGCCGGAATAATCAGTGGATGAGTCAGCGGTATCGGGGGGGGGCTTTTTCTCGATGTCACCGGTGGTGAAAACGAGAACACATCCGCCATAAGAGAAAGGTAGGGCAAAGGCAAGAATCACAAAAAAAATGAAATGTTTAATTCGATTCATTTCTCAAGCGTCCTTTCATTCAGAATTTCCGAGATTGAGTGCCATTCTACCGTATTGCCGTCGTGCCTTTTTGTCAATGATGTTATTCGTTCAGCCCTCAAACACCTCACCAGATCAGGAAAGAAACTATTTTCATTCACTTTTCATCAGAAAAAAGGTATGAATCCGGTACTGTTTTGATAGAATTTGCCGTAAGATAGCAAGGAAATCATAACGTCTTGATTACTCGAAAACAAAGTCTGTTTATTGCGGCCTTAAGCGGTCTTCTGCTGACAGGGGCCTTTCCCAAGATCGGATGGGACTGGCTGGCCTGGTTTGCACTCGTTCCGCTTTTATACACCCTGAAGGATAATAACGCTGGAGCCGGTTTTCGATTGGGATTCATCACCGGGCTGATACATTTTCTCACCCTTTTGTATTGGCTGGTCCCCGTCATGCGAACCTACGGATATTTGCCGGCTTATTTGAGCAATTCGATCCTGTTTCTATTTGCTGCGATTCTGGCGCTGTTTGTGGCCTCCTTCGCCGCAATCTTGTCCAGATTGGGGAAAACGCCCGTCCGATGCCTGATCTTAATCCCGTTGTTGTGGGTGGCTCTGGAATATTTGCGTTCCTTTATTTTCACCGGCTTTCCCTGGGAATTATTGGGCTACTCCCAGTTTAACCGATTGCAACTTATTCAAATTTCAGATATATTGGGCGTGTATGGTGTGTCGGCGCTGATTGCCCTGGTCAATGGGACCGTCTTGATTACCCTGCTTTATGTAACAAAAAGGAGGTGGTTGAACACAGAAATCAGCAAACGCTTGGCAGCCGGCGCCATATCGGCGCTGATTTTGGCAATCGCCCTGTGTGGGTCATACGGTCATTGGCGACTGCGTACGATCGATCGACAAATCGCAATCTCTCCTAAAACTCGCATTGCCGTTGTTCAGGGCAACATTGATCAGGCTGTTAAGTGGGACCCTGCCTTTCAAATTGATACAGTCAAAAAGTACAATCGCCTGTCTTCATCGATAATGGACCAAGATCCCGACCTTATCGTTTGGCCGGAATCGGCGACCCCATTTTATTTTTTGTACGATATCAAGCCGACAGAGCTGGTATTTGAGGGGATACAACGGGCAGCAACCGATTTTCTGATCGGCAGCCCTTCTTTTGTTCAGTCGAACGATCAAGTAAGTTACTACAACAGTGCCTATTTGATTCGTCCTTCGACAAAACAGATGAGCAAATACGATAAAACCCACCTGGTTCCGTTCGGTGAATACGTCCCACTAAAAAAATGGCTCCCGTTTCTGGGAAAAATGGTGGCCCAGGTCGGCGATTTCAAATCGGGCCAGGAAGGCAAAACACTGCTCTGGAAAAGCGATCATCTGGGTGTTCAGATTTGTTATGAAATTATATTTCCAGGCCTGTCTCGAGCCATGGCCAAAAACAATGCATCGTTGCTGATTAATATCACAAACGATGCCTGGTTTGGCAAAACCAGCGGCCCCTACCAACATTTTTCAATGACCGTATTCAGGGCGGTGGAAAATCGACGCACCTTGATAAGGTCTGCGAATACAGGTA
>JASFSK010000461.1:0-4652 GCA_050114455.1 Desulfobacterales bacterium
TTCCAGCCGCGATTAAAATGGAACTTTATCATTTAAAATCGCGGCTGGAACGCCGCTCCCACAATCCAAAAAAAAACAATCGATTCAAGGCTGCAAATTTTCATTTTTGATCAGACTGGCTGCCCTTTAGCCAGCGGCCGCCGCCCTTATGAAACTGCCCTATAATCGATGCTATTTTCGAAAAGTATTTTACCGCAGATCGCTGAACACGCAGATATTAGATAAAAAGCCTTTTTCTCGGCGTTCTCAGCGAGCTCAGCGGTGAGCACTTATGTTTCATTTTCGATCAGACTGACCGTTTTTTGGCCAGCAGTGCCGCGTATATAAAACTTCAGAAAATCAAGTTTGTATCAGTATCGCAAATTACCTGACGGGTAAAGGGTGAAAAATCGCGCTGCCGTCAGTAATTTGGAATAAAAAAAGAGGGTCGCAATTAAACAACCCTCTTCTTTTAAAATGTTTATATCTAAGGGGAAAACGGATGGAAAATCATTTCCATTCAGAACGGGGGCTCCCTAGCCGCACTTGTTAAAGCCGCAAAAATGACACATCATACAACCTTCCTCAAAGCTGATCGTTTGTCCACATTCGGGGCATTTCTCGCCCATTAGGCTGTATTCTCTTTTGTGGGTTCTTTTGGCATTTTTACCGGTCAGGTAAGCTTTTTCAAGCACCCGCGAGATGGCATCGGGAATGGACAATACCAGACCGCCGTTTTGGAAAATAGGATATTCCCCGCCGATGCCTTTCAGCTGATCGACAATTGTGTCGACCTTCACGCCCGATCGCAAGGCAAGAGAAACCAAACGTCCGATAGCCTCGGTCTTCGCGGTCGTTGATCTTCCCGATTTGCCGATGGTGGCAAACACTTCGAAGGGCTGCCCATCGAACTCGGTAACCGTCACATAGAGGTGGCCGTAGCCGGTTTTCATTTTGGTGGTAAAGCCTCCCAGGGTTTCCGGCCGTTCCTTGACAGCCGTCATAAAACCGTCTTCTTTACTATCCTTTTGCGTAAACGAGAGAACCTGATTTTTCTTGCTGCCGTCCCGGTATATGGTGACACCCTTGCAACCGAGTTCAAAGGCCAGGTCATATACTTTGGCCACATCGCGTTCGGTGGCATCATGGGGCAGGTTGACCGTTTTGGATACCGCATTGTCTGTATGAGCCTGAAAAGCGGCCTGCATCCGGACATGCCATTCGGGTGAGATATCATGGGCAGTGGCGAAAACGGTGCGAACGTCCTCGGGGATTTCCTCCATTTCACGGATACTACCTGTTTTAGCGATCGTGTCCATCAGTTCAGGGCTGTAAAAGCCCCTCGCGGCAGCGACTTTTTCAAAATATGGATTTACTTCCAACAGTTTGTCGTTATCCATGACATTGCGCACAAAACTCAGTGCGAACAAGGGTTCGATACCGCTGGAGCATCCTGCTAGAATACTCAGGGTACCGGTGGGCGCAATGGTCGTTGTGGTTGCATTACGATATTTAATGCCCCGGGTTTTGTAGACGCTCTGATCGTAATTTTCAAATACCCCCTTTTCTTCCGCCAGATTGCGGGAGGCGGCGTGGGCGGTTTCCTGGATAAAATTCATAATGGTATCGGCGGTTTCAAGCGCTTCTTCACTGTCATAGGGTATATTCAATTGATACAGCATGTCGGCAAATCCCATAACCCCCAGTCCAATTTTACGATTGCCATGTACCATGGCAGTAATTTCTGGCAAAGGATACTTCGAGACGTCGATGGTATTGTCAAGAAACCGAATGGACAATGTGACGATCTCTTTTAACCCTTCATAATCGATCATCGGCCCAGCGCCATTTTCAATCACAAATTTGGCCAGATTCACAGATCCCAGATTGCATGCCTCCAGTGGCAGTAACGGCTGCTCGCCGCAGGGATTGGTGCTTTCAATTTCACCCAGCACTGGGGTGGGATTGTCGCGGTTGATTCGATCCAGGAAAATAATACCGGGATCGCCGTTTTTCCAGGCCCGTTTGACCAGAGCCTGGTAGACATCAGCCGCATTCAATTTGCCGACATGGGTTCGGTCCCGGGGATCGATTAAATCGTACTCGGCTTTATCGGCAGCCGCCTTCATAAAGGCATCTGAAACGCCTACGGATATATTAAAATTGTTCAGATCACTGTTGTCCCGCTTGCTGTAGATAAACTCCATAATATCCGGATGGTCTACTTTTAAAATGGCCATGTTGGCCCCACGGCGGGTACCGCCCTGCTTGACCTGCTCGGTGGCGGTGTTAAATATTTTCATAAACGACACTGGTCCCGAGGCAACTCCGCCGGTGGTTCCGACCATGCTGTTTTTGGGTCGCAGTCGGGAAAAAGCGAACCCCGTGCCACCGCCGGATTTGTGGATGAGGGCTGCATTTCGCAGTGCCCCGAAGATGCCGTCCATGCTGTCTTCGACCGGTAGAACGAAACAGGCGGCCAGCTGTCCCAACCGCCGTCCGGCATTCATCAGGGTTGGGGAATTCGGCAGAAATTTGAATTCTGTCATCATTTTGTAAAAAATCTCTTCCAGTTCCTTAACACGCTTCTCGTCGGCACCGTATTTTTTTTCAGCTTTGGCAATGTGATGGGCGACCCGTTTGAACATTTGTTCGGGCGTCTCGATGACTTTGCCGCTGCTGTCTTTTTTTAAATATCTTCTTCGCAGGACCCTTCTGGCGTTATCCGAGAGCAGCAGACGGTTTTCCACAAAGATGGATTGGTCCAGACGAATCGGAGACGGTTTGGTCAATCCGTATTCCATCAGTTTGGCTTCGATCATCTTTTCGATAAAAGACATGGTGATGGTTTGAAACTCCATCCGCAGAATTTCTTCCCGCAGGGACCGGCTGATCCCAAGGGCTTTTTCCGTGTCAATGGGGTTGTCCCTGACCAGAATGTCCGAAAAAAGCTGATCGTCCCACAAGTGTGTGCTCAAATCAAAGCGTCCTTCGCTTGTGACTAAAAATTTGCCTTTTTGCCCCATTGGACATCTCCTGTGCTTAACTGAATATTGCCGATTGATGAGCTTTCCATTCAACAGGGGTCGCTGCGAGTTACCGCCAATATTCTGGTTCAGATTTTAACACTGATTTAATTTGGTTTCGGACAGTCGTAGATCGACGAAAGCGAAAAACAGCCTGCAACAAAAAAGTATATCCTTTAAAACAATTTTCAACCAGGGAAGGTAATTCAGATGAAAAGGACGCTGCTCACATCTACCTGGATGCTACAGGTAGGGTACCCCTGATGCATTCAAAAAAGAAATTTGTTCGGCCCGGATTAGGGGCAGGTCGGCGTCGAAAAGACGAACAATTGTTAAATTCAACCTGTCTAGTTGTTACATCTAAATCTCTCACACAACATGTAGTATGTCAATAAAAAAACACCCCAATATCTGTAAATTCGACGACGAACCGGTCAGGTTTGTATCCCCAATCCGGAAAAATTTGTCAGAGTGTTATTCACCTGGCGAAAATAAATGGAAGTGTCTTTTTTTATTGGACCTGGCCGATTTGCAGGCCGGTGGTGAGACTGATGTCTGAAACCGAGCAAACCATCAGTTTTATTTTTTCTGGCCGTTTTTCCACTCTTGATATTTCTTAAACTCCCGCCATTCCAGGAATTCTTTATAGTCCGCTGAACTCTTGCCGGTTTTCTGCCATTGTTGATATTCTTGGAAATCTTGGAAATCCGATGAACCTTTCACGGAATTCTGCCACTCCCGATACGCTTGAAATTCTTTAAAATCAGCAGATCCTTGGGCTGTTTTCTTCCACTCCTGATATTCATGAAATTGCTTTTTCTCTTTTTGCCATTGCTGGAATTCCTGAAATTCCTGGAATTCCTGGGTGGCAGGCGCCGTGGTCGCTCGTTGCGCGGTGGTCTGAGAACCCATGGCGGTCGCCGCACCGGCTGCCTCAGCGTCCGGCTCGGCTTTCTTGGCAGAAGCTTCGGCGGCCCCGGTTTTCTTATTTTGCGGAAATGCACCGCCACTTTTCGAGTTATAGATAACAAATTCGCCCGCTTGGCCGCTGAAGAGCCCGGCGCCCGGTTTCATTTCACCGGGTCCCTCTATATTCTTCCATTCATCCAGTTGTTTTTCATCGGGAGTGGTATTACAACCGACCAGTGCGAAATTGGCAAGGCTGATTGCCAAAAACAGCCAAATTTTAGATTTAATTTTTAACATTCCATTGTTTCCTTGTTAGAATCTCACCCGCATACCGGCCATAACTATGTTGATATCGTCAGGGTCGCTGCCCTCATCACGGTCGAGCATGTGCAAATAATAGGTACCATAAAACTCGACACTTTCCCAGGGCGTAAACACATATCCAATACCGAAGCTATCGCCTTTATCATCCTTGGCAGTTAAATTTTTTGTTCGGGAATACTGAATCGACGCGGCATGCTTTTTCAGAAATTGATAGCCTATTTTGCCGAAGAGGTTCCATGGATCCGTGTCATCCTGTTTGCGAAATGCATAGGATGCCGTGAAATTCAAGCCAAAATCAAACAGAATCGAAGCTGATGAACTGAAGCTCCCGTCCCGGGTGCCGTCTTTGGCATCACTCGAAGTCCCGAAATCTGCCCAACCGGCTGCGGCCGCAAATCTGGCCCAACCGAAATC
>JASFSK010000462.1:0-4648 GCA_050114455.1 Desulfobacterales bacterium
TGGTCGAGCAAAATGCGAATATGGCCCTATCAATTGCCGACCGCGGCTATGTATTACAGACCGGCTCGATCGTTTTGTCGGACACCGCTGAGAATTTATTGTGCAACGAGATGATGCAGGAGGCCTATTTGGGCGGTGCCGACGTCTGTGAAGTACCATAACTGCCAAGTCTGATTATTTTAAAAATTCAACTGATAATCATGAATTGTGATCTCAATCAAGGTGGGGCCACCCAAGGGTTTCCCTTTAGCTGATCTGGGTGTGACCCTACGATGCGAGGTGAATTTCAATCCTTTCATTTCAGAGTGATCAAGAACGATGTGAGCCGCTTTTGCTAAGCGGCTGATCACTTCAGCGGTGTAGTCGTGCTGCAGCAGCAACCCTGTATCCAGATCAAACCGAAAGTGCTGCCGTTGGCTGTGGGTCGGTATTTCTTTGGGAAATAAGGCCTCTAAAAAACCCGCTTCTATCTCTTTCCAAATGATATCGGTTCGCATAAGAAGAGCGGGCAACGTCAGGTAATTCCACATGGCATAATTTGCGAAGTAAGCCATGTCCAGATCATCCCAGTAAAGCAGTCGGCGCCCTCCTGGGAAGTATTGGCGCGCATTTTTTCGTTCTCGGATAACCTCGCCGTCCACACCCTCTACATGAACATCTTGGTTATTGAGAACGCCGGAAATTTCTCGATTTCTACCAATGGGTGTGATTCGGGAGAAGGGACGAGAAATATTCATTGCTATTTTGGCTCGCCGAAGTTTGGGTCTTCGTTTTAATGTAAAGGCCAGCCCCCGGGCGCTGAATTCGGCCTCTATAGATTTCGCCTTGGTCCAGGTTTCTTTTCCGCCATAGGCATCAATTGCTTGTGACTTCTTCAAAACCTAAAATATCTCTGTAAAAAGCAACTGTGTTGTCATACTCATGGGTGGGCACTTTCATGGCGATGTTTTTACCCGGACTGAATTTTGGTTTCATGTTTTTTTTCTGAAAGCATATGCTATTGCAAGCTCTGATAGGACCATTATTAGGAATGCTTAAATCTGGTCTGTCTATTTATATATGTCGGGACCCTGATCGCAAGCCCGAGCAAAACATAAAATTGGTTTTCTAACTATTGATAAAAAATTTCCACCTGTTTTATGGCTTAGAGACCACTTTTTAAGCTCAAAATGATGCCCAAATTTTTATCTCTTAATGTATCTTGAATAGTTGTTTTCATATAAAAAAAAACTTCTAAGACTTCTCAAGATATTATTTTTTAAGCTTTTCTATGAATTATCTATTTGTTAGCTTCGTCCGACCCGGTATCTTATAGGTTAATGATTACAGATTTTTTAGTAAACGGCACGTTCCTGGCTGTCCAATGCACTGCCATGTTAGCCAAAGTAGTTTCAGGCTGCTTTGAGCATGAAATCCACATGCAATGCATCAAAGGGAAATTCAATTTGGCCCTTTTCGGTTTTCTGCAGTATGCCGACATTCAGTAGCTTTTGGACATCACCATGTACCGCTTTTACGTCACGTCCCAAACGGCGAGATGCTTCTCTAATTGAAATTGCACCCGCACCTGTCATCACCTTGAGCAGCTCCCATCGGTTACCTGAGAGCACCTTGAAAAGAAGGGTAGGCGATTCGAAGCTGATATATTCTCCTTGCGTTTTTCCTTTAAAAGCTTCAAGAAACCGCTTGTTCGTTCTCTTGCGGGAAGATAGGCCCAATGTTACGGTTCGCATATCAAAACCTCCATTTTTCTGCATCATTCCAGAAATCGTCGATCAATGCCTTCGGCGATGTAAAAGCATATGGTTGTTCATCCGCACCTAAATGCTTGTGATCACCCTTGCCTGCCTCGTTGTCATAACGCAGTACACATTTGCCATCAACAACAAGAGCAAGTCGGTACTTGGAACTGTGTCTACTTCCTGAAACGGGCGAAGATAGCAACCACACAATCATTTCGACAAAAGAATTTTCAGAAAGGATGTGGCGTTCATTGAGCATTAATCTGGCGTTCATGTTGGACATAATAACAACAGTCGCCACTGTTGTCAACAGCAACAACACGCACCAATTTTAGTACTGATCTATACTCTTCCAAACACAGTACCAACTCCTTGTATCCTGGATAAATTGAGTAAGGCTACTATTCAAAACATGGGCGGCTCCTGTTTATTGCATTGAATGCAATCCAATCATGTTGCCTTCAGGGTCAATAACTAACGCGATATAGCCGTACTGGCCGATGGACATTTTCTCCTTTTGAATGCGACCACCAGCCTTTTCTGCCTTTGCTGCTTCAACTGAGCAGTCGGCACAGCTAAAGTAAACAAGTAAACTTAATTTTTTGTATAATTATCAGCAAGATACATCTGAATAGGCCGAGGATTGCTGGTAATCTATAGATGTATTGTAATCGGGAAAATAGTTAAAATGTCGTTAATTTGTTTACATCAAATAATTACTTGACTCTGTCAAATAAATAATCTAATTCAAACCAGGGAAAAACGACACTTAATCCCAACATTAATTCAAATTCTATCCGGAATGATCATGATGGATAAAAATCAACTTCATGAGGATACCGACCGGTTTCGCAAATTTAACCGATTTTATACCAAACAGATCGGACTTCTCTCACAGGGGCTGTTGAAAACCCGCTTCCCTCTCATCCAGGCACGGATTCTCTATGAGCTGGCACAACAGGAACAGACCACCGCCAGCGCACTCGTCGACAAACTTAATATTGATCCCGGCTATCTCAGTCGAATCCTCAGCAGTTTCGAAAGAGATGGATTGCTTCGAAAAAAACGATCTGCTATTGACTTCCGCCAACGGATTCTGACGCTCACGAAAAAAGGACAACGGTCATTTGCGGAACTGAATCAGCGATCCAGAAGAGATGCTGAAAAAATAATGCAGAACTTGACTGGGGAAGATCGACATCGGCTGTTGCACGCCATGAAGACGATCGAAAGCATTCTTGACACCGCCGGGCCGAAACTACCGGCATCCTTTTTGCTTCGACCTCATCGGCCGGGTGATATCGGTTGGATCATCCACCGCCACGGGGCTATATATGCCGAGGAATATGATTTCGATGAAACCTTCGAGGCTTTGGTGGCAGAAATCCTGGTAAAATTCATCCGTGACCATCATCCGAAGCGGGAGTGCCTCTGGGTCGCTGAGCAGGATGGGGAACGAATCGGATCGGTCATGATTGTGGATGCCGGCGATCAGACCGCCCAGCTGCGGTTGCTGATAGTTGAACCAAAGGCCAGGGGGCAACATGTCGGCAAACGATTGATTGATGAGTGTATCAGTTTCTCAAAACGCAACCGCTACCGGAAAATCAAATTATGGACCCAAAGTAACTTGCTGGAAGCCCGCCATCTATACATGAAGGCAGGCTTTAAAATGGTTTCGGAATCACCGCACCAGAGCTTCGGCCAGAACTTGACGGCCGAGATCTGGGAATTATCCCTGGACAGCTAAATGCTTGGGTTTGGTTTCGGCTTTGAGCTTTGAGCCTTGGAACGTTGAACCTGTAAACGGACATAAAGACGAACTAAAACTCTACCGGGAGTATCTTTGCTAACATCTCAACCACAGTCCAGTGGGTTTATCTGGCTTTGCCTGGCCCCGCTGTTTTATGCCGCCCTGAGCATTTCAGCCAAATTGTCCGGAGCCCACCTGAGCGTCTGGCAGATCAGTGTCGGCCGGTTCGGCCTTGGGCTATTGATCTTGCCGGTCATTGTCAGGGTGCTCGGACTTAGCCTCTGGGGTCAACGACGTCTTCTCCTATCAGCCAGAGGCTTGTGCGGCGCAATCGCCTTTCTGCTTCTGGTAGCTGCCTTTCAGAGGATCCCCCTGTCATTGGCAATGGTCCTTTTCTACCTTTACCCTGCCTTCACGGCTATTTTATCGCCCTGGGTCACCGGAGAGCCCACCGCCAAATCTGCCTGGCCCTTTATATGCGGTGCAATCATCGGCACCAGCCTGATATTATGGCCGTTTGGGGAATCCACAACTTTCAATCTAGGTCACATATTTAGTATCATTTCTTCATTTCTGTGCGCCATGACCGTTCTTCTGGTTCGACGCCTTGGCCGGGAAAACAACATCTACACCCTGTATTTCTACCTTTGCCTTACCGGGACATTGGGTGGCATAGGACCCTTATTAATGCAAGCACATCCGGTTCTGCCTACGGGGACTGCCGCCTGGATCGGTATTGCGGCAGTATCCGTATTTTCGATTGTTGCGCAGCTTTCCATCAATCAAGCCTTGGTCCGTTTCCCGGCGCCGAAAGTCAGCGTGATTATGACCGTCGAGGTGCCACTGGTGGCTAGTTTTGGCGTCATATATCTAAATGAACCGCTGTCCTGGAATTTCATCGTCGGCACTCTATTAATATTTGGCAGCGGAACCGGTCTCAACCTCATGCCGGTTAGATCGAAATAAGGTTTCAGGTTTCGGGTGTCAGGATTCAGTCCAGCCGCATTCTGAGACCTATATCTTCTTCAGGAAGGCGGGGTGGCACAATTATTCAATTAAGAGAGTAATAGTTCACCGCAGAGTTCACGGAGAACGCGAAGAAAGAAAATTTAAAATTATCTCTGCGTAACTCAGCGGTCTCTGCGGTGACAGA
>JASFSK010000463.1:0-4643 GCA_050114455.1 Desulfobacterales bacterium
CCACTGGGATCCGTCGGCTTTGGTAAGTGCTTTGCCGGCGGCGACAAGCTGATCCCAGTTTTGCGGCGGCTGTTCGGGATCGAGGCCGGCCGCTTTGAAGGCATCTTTATTGTAGTACATGACGATGGTGGACCGCTGGAAGGGAATTCCCCAGGTCTTGCCGGCGGTGCGACCGTTTTCCATCAGCGTCGGATAGAAAGAATTCAGCCAGGCTTTCTCTTCTGAGGTTTCTACGATATCATCAAATGCGATGATGGCATCCTGCTCGATCATTTCATAAATATCAATGGAAAACATTACGGATAGCTGAGCCGGCTTTCCACTTCTGAGGGCCGCCAAGGCCTTGATCCGGGCATCATTGTAATTGCCGGCATAAATGGCGTTCACCTTAATGTCCGGATTTTCTTTCATAAAGTCAACCACCATACTGTCCACGATTTTAGTTAGTGGACCGCCGACGGCAACCGGATAATACATGGTAAGTTCGGTATCGGCCCGGGCATCTGTGGCCGCAATACAAAAAGCCACCATCGCAAGCCCCACAATTAGATACTTCATTTTGTTTAACATGGTTTCCTCCTTTGATTTTTGGGTTTTTGTTTCGGCCAATGAAATTGTGAAAACCAAAATCTAAGATTGCACCGACCAGTCCTGCCTCAAACCATTCTCGTCAAAGATATGAACCGCATCCGGCGACCAGCTTACCGAGACCTGATTCCCCGGTACGAGGTCGGCGCGTCCATTGGCTCGCGCAAAAAGGGTTTGTTTTCCATAAATCAGCCGGATCACGGTTTCGGCGCCTAAAAAATCAACCGTGCCGACCTCAACCGACAAACCCTGACGTCCCAGCCTGATTTGCTCGGGCCTGACACCAATGGACCAGCCCCGAGCGCCCCGGGGTATCGGTGCCGGCTGGCCGGTAGCGGACACTACCTCGCGTTCATCGATCAAGTCCATCTGAACAATATTCATGGGTGGAGAACCGATAAAATGGGCAGCAAATGCAGTTGCCGGGCGCTCATATAGCTCGTACGGTGGGGCAATTTGCTCGATCCGCCCGTTTTGCAGCAGCACGACTTGATCGGCCATGGTCATGGCTTCGGTTTGATCATGGGTCACATAGATCATGGTGAGACCAAGTTTTTGCTGCAGGCTGCGAATCTCCTCGCGCATCTCATTTCGCAGCTTGGCATCCAAATTCGATAAAGGCTCATCCATCAGACAAACTGGCTGTTGTGAAACAATCGAACGCGCCAAGGCGACCCTTTGCTGCTGGCCGCCCGATAGTTTGGCAGGTTTACGATCGAGCAGCCCATCGAGGCCGACCATCGCAACGACCTCGCCCAGACGTGCTTTTCGTTCGGCTGTCGAAACTCCTCGTACTTTAAGGCCAAATAATATATTCTCGCGTACATTTAAATGCGGGAACAGAGCGTAGGACTGAAAGACCATCGAAACACCCCGTTTAGCGGCATCCGTGTCAGTTACGTCTTGTTCGGCAATGATTATTTCTCCGGAGGTTGCCTCCTCCAATCCTGCGATCATGCGGAGAATGGTAGATTTGCCGCACCCGGAAGGGCCGAGCAATACGGTCAGACTGCCCTCAGCCACATAGAAAGAAACGCCGTCTACCGCTCTGACCCGTCCCCATTCTTTGACAAGATTATGAGTTTCAATACTGCTCATCGCCTATGGTCCCGTTTGATAAAACTTCTCATAACGAATCTGGAAATTAAAGTAAATGGATTTGTTTCCGCCAAATGCAAGAGAAGACCGGTTCCGATTTCAGCCGTTTTTGGGTTTCCGCATTTGGAGATAGCACAGACAAGATGGCGTTGGGTTGAGTGGTACGAAACCCGAAAAAAGCCTGGCACAGGTTCAATCAAACCGTCAAAATGCAAAGGATAGTTGTACCAACAATTTCGATTTGCCCCGATTTCCTATTGACATACGGTTTGGATTGCCTCTAATTATTTCGGAGGTGACCTCAAACCCATGCGGCATGATTTGAAACGGCCCCCTGTGTTGCCGATCTGCACATTGAAGGCGAGCAGGGTGCACCCGGCGGGGTTATTTACATTACAACTTACATCCAATGACACGTATTTCACAAATCCTCGGTACCTATGAAGCTAAATTTGCCTCCGGCAAAACGCCACGCCTTTTTCAGGCCCCCGGTCGTGTCAATCTGATCGGAGAGCATACCGACTATAACGACGGCTTTGTTTTGCCGGCGGCGATTGATCGGCAGATTTTGGTCGCGGCAGCGCCCAGAACGGACGCTGAGATCAATATATATGCGAATGACTTCAAGCAATGGGATCGATTTTTCATTCAGGAAGACATTGAAAAGCTTTCCGGTAATTTATGCGGCAATTATTTTCGGGGTATGGTGTGGTCCTTGCTGCGGCAAGGCCAAGACCTTTGCGGCATGGATGCGGTCGTCAGTGGCAATGTTCCCATCGGCGCAGGCTTGAGCTCATCGGCGGCCATCGAAGTAGCCGTGGGTTATGCGCTGCTGCAACTGGCGGGAACCGATGTCAATCTGAAGAATTTGGCCCTGGCAGCCCAAAAAGCTGAAAATGAATTTGTGGGAATGCGCTGCGGTATTATGGATCAATATATTGCCTGCCTGGGAAAAGCCGACCATGCCTTGCTCATCGATTGCCGTGATCTAAGCTACCAAGATGTGCCGCTGCCTTCGCAGGCATCGGTGGTCATTGTCGACAGCGGCGTCCACCGTGGTTTGATGGATATGGCGTACAATGCCCGACGTGAGGACTGCGAAACGGCCGCCCGATATTTCGGTGTGTCCGCACTGCGGGATGTGGATATGGCCAGCTTTCGCCGGCGAAGCCATCATATCTCAGCCTTGGCCAAACGGCGAGCGCAGCATGTCATTTCGGAAAACGATCGAACGCTGGCGGCTGCTGACGCTTTGCGAACCCAGAATTTAGCAAGGTTTGGTGAACTGATGATCGCATCGCATGCCAGCCTGCGGGATGATTTCGAAGTCAGCTGCCCGGAATTGGATTTGCTGGTGGACATTGCTTTGGGCGTCAAAGGCGTTTACGGCGCCCGTTTGACCGGAGCCGGTTTTGGCGGATGCATGGTCGCCTTAGCGCAAACCCAGGCCGCGGATCAACTGATCGATACCATTGAAAGAAGATACACTGAGGCTACGGGTCGGCAGGCTGCCGCATATATCTGTCGCGCATCTGCCGGGGTATCCGAACTTGATATCGAAAGCCGAATGGATGAGACATATAAAATTTAACCTATAATATTAAAAAATAATAAAAAAATTATTGAAAATATTATAATATAATTTATAATTTACAACAATCGGATCCAGCCAATCTTGATGGTTCTTTCGCGGCGGAAGGAAGAAGAACGATGGGTATAGAAAAAGCGGTCTTCGGGAATACTGTCGATGGTACCTCGGTCGATCTGTACACCTTGTCAAACACTCAGGGCATGACGGCAAAAATCACAAACTATGGCGCCACGGTGGTAGCACTGGTAGTGCCGGATCGCAACGGAAACCCGGGAGACGTGACGTTGGGGTATGATTCGCCCCAAGAATATTTCAGCGGACCCTGCTATTTTGGCTGTATTGCCGGCCGTTATGCCAACCGAATCGCCGGCGGCCGATTTTCGATCGGTGGCCAAGAATATGTTCTGGCCCAAAATGATGACCCAAATCATCTGCATGGCGGACATCGTGGTTTTGATAAAGTTGTCTGGCAGGCCAATGAGGTAGTAAATGAAGATGGCCCCGGGTTAAAGCTGACCTACCTGAGTCGTGATGGCGAGGAAGGTTACCCCGGCAATTTGTCAGCCACCGTCGTTTATAGCGTGACCGCTAAAAATCAACTTAAAATACATTTCAGCGCTGAGACCGACACGCCGACGATTGTCAATTTGACCCACCACTCCTATTTTAACCTGGCCGGAGCCGGCGTCGGTGACATTTTAGATCATGAATTGATGATCAATGCCGAACGGTATTGCCCGGTTGACGCAACCTTGATACCGACCGGCGAATTGGCATCTGTCCAGGGCACCCCGTTGGATTTTACTCAGCCGCGGAATATCGGTGACCGCATCGACCAGGCTGATGAGCAGCTTCAAATTGCCAAGGGATATGATCACAACTGGGTTTTAAACAAGGACTCAGACGGACCGTGCCTGGCTGCCAGGGCTGCTGAGCGGGAATCGGGTCGAATTCTGGAAGTTTACACCACCCAACCCGGGCTTCAGTTTTATTCCGGCAACTTTATGGAAGACGGGATTGCCGGCAAAGCCGGGCAAATCTACAATCATCGGAGCGGCTTCTGCTTGGAAACCCAGCATTTTCCGGATTCCCCCAACCGGCTGGATTTTCCGTCTACTGTGCTTGAACCGGGATCGACATATGACCACACGACCATTTATCAGTTTACGGCCGCGTAATCAGGAAAGATGAGCCATGAGGGGCAGTAAGGGTGCCAATCATTTCTAACAACTTTTTATCAAATACCATCTGATAAGGACTTAATATCGATTAGAAAACAATAACCAGGAGGTCAAACCATGGATAAGCCAAAAATAGCGATGATCGGAGCGGGCAGTGTGGTGTTTTGCAAGACACTGATGAGCGA
>JASFSK010000464.1:0-4619 GCA_050114455.1 Desulfobacterales bacterium
GAGAGGCAAGAAACCCCTACATCCGCCTTGCCCTGGGCGACGGCCTCCAGCATCTCTTTGAGACCGTATTCCTCAATACGGTACTCAAAGCCCAGTTTGCCAGCAATATTTTCCAAAAGGAAAATGCTTAATCCTGAATACTGGCCTGCATCGTTGATGACGAAGGGTGGACAATTACGTGCTGCGACGCGTATCGGACCCTCCGTTGACTGAGCGCAGAGTGGTAACGGAATCAATAAAAAGAGAGTCAGAAAGAAGGCTGCAGTCAATGAGATCATTAACCTGAACTTTATGTGCAACATGTCAATCCTCTCAAATCAAAATATAAATCAGCTGAATACAGATGCATTATTGAAGCTTCAACAAAATTGAAGATATGCTCTATTTTCACCCCTAACTTGTTGGATTCTCGGTGTCAGATAGCAATATCATAACTGTTCGATAATGTTATGTTTAAAGTGGATATTATAAATATTTAGATGCTGTCAAAGTGTAAGATTGATAGCAGTAAAACACTCTCATTTTATTAAGGCAGAGCCAATGTCGGCCCTGCCTCATATTTAGTTCAACAAAAAATTAATCTCCATTCACATCTCCGGCGGTGACGCTGAACGGGGCGGGAGCCGAATTGGGTATCTGACTCCAAGCTTTCGATGCCCCATCTAAATAATACAGGCCGACGCCTCTGCGATACTATTGGCCAGCGCTTGAGGATACCACGCTAGTGGGCGAGGTGCGCCGGGAACAAATCTGTGGACTGTCGTCGGTCCGGCTGAACCGAGAACGGCGGACAGGGCACTACAATCTAACGGGTCGAAATTGGCGCTAACCTCTATTTCCACGCTGCTCTCGACAGTTTGGGCCCAGATATCGGCGGCGAATTCAAAGGCGATAAACCGTTGATCACCAAGCGTCGCACCGACATTTCCGCCCGCCGTCGATGCCGGGTCAGGTGCGCTGGGATCATTAAAGCCTTCGCCGGGGTCATCACCATTAATGATGATTATTTGGGTCTGGGCACAGGCATAACCAGAAAGACAAATATTGACCAGCAATAAAGCGCCGATAGAAACAAAAATTATCAAAAGTTTTTTAAAGTTGTATTTTTTAACTTTTTTGGCTGAACATAATTCATCATGATCACGTAATCAACCTCTAAAAGGTACTGGAAAAGTACTGGAAAAGTACTGGAAAAGGAGGGGATCTTTTGATTTGGGATTTGGGAATGCGGGATGAATAAGGCAGAGCGCATAGGGCATGGTGCATAGCGTGATGGGTGTTTGTCGGAGACTGGGGAGGATTCCAAGCAATCCCATGACATTGAAACCAGCCATAACCGAACTGTTTTGAGCCTTCTCCTCATCAAGCAATAAAAGTTCTGCTTTCATTTCTTTAGACAGTGCTAAAACCCCAGATCTACCCTCGTCTGAAGAAGCCATTAGCAAATACAACTGCGTTCAGTGTTTGACCGGCGTTGGCCACATTGGTATGACAGCCAGGTCATAGAAGTCGATTATCACGATTTCAGCAAATATCTCCAAAAAAGAGTGAAAAAATAGACGGGCGGTTTAGAATCGGGAATTCGGAATGAGGAAGGCGGAATGATAAAGCAGAACGCATAGGGCATGGCGCATAGCGTGGTTGAGGACTGGGAGCCAGGGAATATAGGAACGGGGAAGTAGGACCCGCCGTCTTCCCAAACGAACGGGACTATGGCGCGGTAAACATGTGCAAGGGGTAAAGCGACTGAAGTTGGGAAAATGAGAAGGTGAGAAGACGAGAAAAAGCAAGACTGAGAGATGGCAGGATGGGGAGATAAAAAAGATGAACGTTCAACATCGAACATCGAATGGGGTAAACATGGAGCAACAGTGGAATATATAGGGGATAGAAGAAGAGCCTTTTGAGGTCAAAATTAGGCTTTTTCGGTAATGCTATTTTGCTCGACTTAGTTTTCTGAATCTGAATTTCTGATTTTGATATACGCAGAAATGGTTTTTCAAATTATCAGCGTATTTTTTTAAAATTTTAGCTATTACCTGTTGCTTTTCCGAACCTGTCGCACCCTCTAACCTTAGAAGCAAAATTCCGCAGTGGTCCATCCCCGAATGATATACTAACTCTCCAAAATCTTTGTCCATTGTTATTACTATGCGCTTCTCTAAAGCCGCCAATCGGATAATTTCCTGATCCGGCATTCTTTGATCTAATGAACGCACTGCTTTTGTGTCATAACTCTTATCAAGCAAATACTCTTCTACTTTTTTCCCAACGCCAACATCAACCAGGAATTTTAATTCACTGGCACTCATGCGGAAATCTCTATTGGAAAAACTTGTTCTTCATCGACGAGATTAACAGCATAAGCAAATACTGCCTGCATATCCTCCTTCTCGAGTTCTGGATAATCTTGAAGCAATTCATTCACTGTAACTCCTCCCGCCAAAGCACGCAAAATTTGCTCCACAGTAATTCTCATGCCTCTTATAGTTGGCTTGCCTACCATGACCTTTGGATTTATTGTAATCCGAGATAACAAAATTTCAGTATCCATGTTAATTCCTCTGATAGATTTTATTTTTCTATTTTTTATCCGAATATTCAACTCTCTATCTAAAGAAAATTGTGATGAAAACACTCCATATGCTGAATTTCGTATTGATAACATATATTTGATTTCACATCAATTACAGTCTTATTTTGAGAATTTGCATAAAATTTTCAGGTTAATCAAAATCAACGGCCGGTCCCAATGCAGCGGACCACCAGCTTTTGCCTGTCCTTACCGGCTATGACCTAAATCAGAGCCAAATTAAGCGGGTATAAAGGGCTGTGAGAATGAAATTAAGTCGCGGATCGGAGCAACCGCACTAAAGCGTGATTCGATAATGTTCCGCCTGGAGGGTTAGGCCTGCCCGCAATGCCTTGAAACCGGTATGAGTTCAATTTAACATTTGATTTATATACCCACGTTTACATTCATATAACGCACTGCGCATGGCAGGAGGGCGTTCATCTTTCCAAACAAATTAGCCCTTATCAGGCCGGAGGATACCCAGAGTGTAAGCTTTTTCAACCGCCTCCCGGCGTTTGCTGACGTTTAGTTTCCCATAAATGTTCTGCAAGTGGCCTTTGACGGTGGTCGTTGAAATAAAGAGTTTTTCGGCGATCTCCTTGTTGCTCAGCCGCTGGTCCAACAGATTCAGAACGTCAATCTCGCGATTGGTTAGCGGTTCGATCGGCGGCTGGGAGGCTCTGGAAGGTGAAAGGGGAAATGCAGCATTGGGAATGCGAGAAGCGGATGAAGGTGGCGGTGGACTCGCATGGTCGGTTGCTCCCGGTACTGTTCTGTGTTCACCTTCCTTGAAGACGGCCAAGGTGTGTTTCTTAGCCTTGTAGATGAGGTCATTTTGGGCAAACCAGACGTCTGCCCGCGAATGAAGGGCGGCAATCTGCTCAGGAAGCCAGTGTTGATTCAAGTGGTCTCGCAACAGCTTTTGAAACATATGGTGATAGCGGAACCATCGGTGTTCCGTGTCAAGGGCGATCAGAAAAAGGTTGTCCTTTTTGAGTCTGGCGATAAACTCGTCGCCATTCATTTTGGTTGCGCCGGACACGGCGTCCAACTCAAGCAGCGCGTCGCACAAGGGCGCGCAGAATCGATCCAGGATTGAAGTCGCGGCCATCAACCTTCTCATCGCTGGAGGTTCATTGGACAGCACCTCGGACACCAGATAGTCCAAGATCATGGGAAAGCCGCCTTTCAGATCCGCCAGCAGACGATCGAGATCGCCCGAATGCTTCAGGGATTGTGACATAAGGCGCATTCCCGCCGGCCAACCCTCGAGCTTATCCTGGATGATCGCGGCCGTTGTCCTGTCGAGTGTTAATCCGAGGGAATTTTTCAAAAAGACCTTTGTCTCTGCCACCGTGAAATGCAGGTCTTCAGCACCAATTTCATTCACCTTATCCCGCGCTCGAAGGTTCGTGGTAAGCAGTGGCAGATCGCGTCGGGTCAACAACATTAGGTGCTGGTTTAGAGGCGGGTGGGTCAAAAGCGCGCCCATCAGATCAAGCACCGCTTTTTCACGGATCTTGTGAAAATCATCCAGAACCAGAATGAACGGTTCTCCAATTTCATCAAGGTCATTCAAAAGGTACCGGCTCAGATCTGAAATAGGCGGAAGCTCCGGAAGCCGCTGCAACGACCGGGTGGTGTCGCATCCATCAGGGAACGCGGCGCAAATCGCAGCCAGCAGGTGGTTTACAAACTCATGAAGATCATTTTCTTCCTCGTCCAGGGATAGCCAGGCGTAGGGACCATCCCACGCTTCCAGCCACATGCTTGCCATCGTGCTTTTGCCATAGCCTGCCGCCGCGGAGACGAGTGTCAACGGCCGCCGCCGCAGCTCGTCCAAACGTGCTATCAGATCTGACCGGGGCACAACATCGAAGGAAAGTATGGGGCGGTGGAGCTTGGTGCGCAATATCGGTGAGGCGTCTTTTTTCTGAGCCCCGGTAGGGGACTTGGCCAGTAAATCTTTGTACTCTGCGACCACGATGCCGGTGATGGCCGGGCTCAGATAGACGTCTCCTTGGATCACCATCCGGATGCCGTT
>JASFSK010000465.1:0-4598 GCA_050114455.1 Desulfobacterales bacterium
AAACAGGGTCGGTATGGAGGTGCTGGCCTTGACGAATTTGGGTGCCGATCCGGTGGCACCGGCCCTTCCGTCCAGAGTAATGAAATCCGGTTCCGCATACACGGCAAACGCCAGGTCGGCTTCGATGTCTCCGGCAGCCAGCTTGATGCCGACCGGCCGTCCGCGGGACGTCTCCCTCAGCCAATTGACCCGCTGTTTTAAATCTTCCCGGGAACGAATATCCTTGAAATGGGAGGGGCTGAAGATATCTTGGCCCTCTTTGAACCCGCGGATCTTGGCGATTTCCGAAGTCACCTTTTTGCCGGGCAAATGACCCCCCATGCCGGGTTTGGCAGACTGGCCGATTTTGATTTCAATCGCATCCACATTTTTGAGATTCTCCTCCGTCGCACTGTACTGATTGGGAACATATTCAAATACGTATCGGTAAGCAGCATCGAATTCTTCCGGAAGTATACCCCCCTCTCCCGAGCAAATGATGGTTTGTAACGCCGCACTGCCTTTGGCCAGCGCGATCTTTGCTTCCTTGGAAAGGGCGCCGAAGGACATGTGAGAAATATAAATCGGTGTTTCAATCACAACCGGTGTTTCGGCACGAGCACCGATCACCGTCCTTGTGTTGACCGGTGCCCCTTTGTCGAGGGGCGTCTTGGCCAGCTGGGCACCTTTTATGAGTATCTGATCCCATGAAATGACAGGCTCTTTGGTGCGCATGGGTTCATCCACGGTCCGATTGCTGCGGGCGATTTCCTGAATGTCTGCAAAGTAAGGTTCAGCCTCGGCCATTGTTTTTTGAAGGTCTATCATTGCAGGCGCATCCGATTCGATTTCCGTAGCTTCTGCGTTGGCCTCTGGCACGCGGTCGGCTTCATCTGACTTCGAAAAGTAATTTTTAGGAGATTCGCAGACCGGACATACCCAGTCTTCGGAAAGATCATCCCAATTTTGACCGGTCTTGGCTTCATCATGAACATACTCGCAAACACTACAGATGTAGATTGTCATATCCCCTCCCTAAACGTCCAGGTTGGCCGGTTCATAATATTCCCGCGGGTGCTTGCAGTAAGGACAACGCTTGGGAGGCTCCAGGCCCTCATGAGCATACCCGCAAATGCTGCATTTCCACTTGATGGGACGATCCCGCTTAAACACTTTTCCGGCTGCCACCATTTCCAGCAATTTTTTAAAGCGGTCGTGA
This sequence comes from Desulfobacterales bacterium, assembly GCA_050114455.1. Lineage (GTDB taxonomy): Bacteria > Desulfobacterota > Desulfobacteria > Desulfobacterales > JAFDCJ01 > JAFDCJ01. The sequence goes on from JASFSK010000465.1 coordinate 1,199, forward strand.
TGTTGCTTTTCAATTCTGGAAATCTGCCGAAACAGAATCGTGGCAGCCCGATTCCCTTCCACCTCCGCTTCGGTGGCATACCCGGGATACATCTTTTCGAATTCATACTGCTCACCATTGATAGATTCTTGGAGGTTCGTCAAAGTATCGCGTTCACCCATCAAAAGCTTGAGCTCTTCCATGGCGTGATATTTTTCATTTTCGGCAATTTCTTCAAAAATTTTGCCAATATACCGATAGCCTTCTTTTTTGGCCATTTCCGCAAAATAGGAATACCGGTTGCGGGCAAGAGATTCACCGGCAACTGCTGCCTTTAGATTTTCATCGGTTTTGCTCATTTTATCCATCTCCTTGTAGGATAGCCGGAAACCTCGAGAGTTTACAATGAAATATACCACGCCATGCTTTTTTCAGATAATCGCTTGACGGCCTAAACATGTCGAAATTAACTTCCGAAGGCCTTAGAAATCCAGGCTGGCAGGCTCGTAGTATTCTTGCGGGTTTTTGCACGACGGGCACTTCGGTGGCGGCTCAGTGCCTTCATAGATGTAGCCGCAGACGGCACATTTCCACTTGATTGGCTGTTCACGCTTGAAGACGGTTCCGGCCTCGACCATTTCAAGTAATTTTCGATAGCGTGCCCGGTGGTGGGCTTCGATCTTGGCGACCTGCTTGAAAGCGATGGCGGCCGCGGTTTCGCCTTCTTCTTCAGCAACTTGTGCAAACCCGGGATACATGCTCTCGACTTCATGGTCTTCGCCGCCGAAGGCCTCTTTCAGGTTGGCTGCGGTGTCGCCGATGCCATTGAGCAATTTCAAATGATCCAGGGCATGCTGCTTCTCGTTTTCAGCGGTTTCTTCAAAAATTTTGGCGATGTAGTGATAGCCCTCTTGTCTGGCAACTTCAGCAAAAAAAGTATACTTGTTTCGTGCCTGGGACTCTCCTGCAAATGCAGCTTGCAAATTTTCGGTTGTTTTACTCATTTTCTTCTCCTTTCTGTTGTCTTGGGGTTATGGCAGTCTTTACAAACACCCTTGAGCAATACACGCTTACTCAGGATTTGGAATTGCCCATCAATTTCCTCAGGAACCTTTAAGTTATCATAGATTTCGCTGTAAAAGTCGAATACCCGGGCGCATCGAATGCAATGCAGATGATGATGGGGCGACACCTTAGGGTCGAAACGCTTGGCTCCGCCGAATATTTCGACAATATCCACGATGCCGATTTCGGCCAGGGTCAGTAGCGTGCGATTTACGGTATCAAATGAAATATTCGGATATTCTGTTCTAACAACTTTGAAAACGGCATCGGCTGTGGGATGGGTATCCAGTTTTAACAGCGCATTATATATGGCCACTCTTTGGGGAGTGATCTTTAAATGATGGTTCTGGCAGGTCCGCAGGAACTCTTGAGTTTTATCCGGGCATGTCTTTTTTTGCATATTTTTCTTAAATAATAAGTATTCCTATTTGTCAAGATTTTTTTATTGTTTTTATTCCAGGGATCTGAATGATCCCGCTCGGAACTGATTTTATTTTCTGGGTTTGTGATGGCAGGACGAAACAACAAAAAAGGGCGCACTATCCTCAAGCAGGGCACTTGCAAAATATTGAGGACTTGGGTATGGATGATTCCTGGGATTTTTCAGCATTCAGGTTTTCAATCCGCCAATTAGATCACCGGCCGTATAAATTTCTAAATTGGCATAAACCGACAGGGAAAAAATAATCACGATGAAATTAACCCAGAAAGAGAAAAAGATGCTTGACGGACATGATGGGCTCGCCAGGCAAAAAGCCATGGAACTAATTGTCCGATACGCAAATGTTGTGGGTGCTGAAGCGCTTTGCACGGTTACCTGGGCAGATCTATTTTGTGGCAGCCATGCATATTTGGACGTGCTTGAATCCAAAGGTTTTGACGAAGTTTTTTCCAGGATGTCTCTCTGTACCGATGAAACCGTAACTCTGGAGAGTATGGCATCCACTTGTGTTTGTTTTTCCGGGGTGGAACCGGATTGCACCGAGATTCCTGATCAATTGCTGATGTCGCCTCCGCAAAAAAAGCGGAATCTTGATTTTCTTTCACGATTTGTCGATGCCGGTGTCGTGTTGAGCGGAAACTGTATCCCTTATATAACAGGATTCATTCCGATCATGGGTGAGCATTTCGTCAGCTGCGAGTCGAGTGCGGTTCTTTTTATGAACTCCTTATGGGGAGCCCGGGGTAATGGGGACGGAATTGAGGCCAGTTTTTGTGCAGCAGTCTGCGGACGCACACCTCTTGCCGGAAAACATTTGCCAAAAAACCGAATCGGGACCGATTTGGTGAATGTAAAAGTCGAACCTGCTTCGATCCATGACTGGGATGTGCTTGGACATGCCATTGGTCGAAAATTGCCTCCCCATTCTATACCTGTTTTTACCGGGTCAAATTTTCTACCCAATTCGATTCAGTTAAAATCATTTTTTGCAGCTTTAGCCTGTGCCGCTGGCACGGAAATGTGTCATATCGTCGGGGTCACCCCTGAGGCACAGACATTAAAACAGGCCCTGAACGGCCGAAAACCCACTCAAGAGATCGAAATCGTCGCTGACGATATTGCCCTATCTATCCGGGAATTGAGTGGTCAGGGGAGGGAAAAAATCGATTATATATCGCTTGGCTGCCCTCATTATCACATTGAAGAAATTAGACGGATTGCGACCTTCCTGGATGGAAAGCGGATTCACCCCGACACCACCGTTCACCTTTGGACAGCCGGATCGATCAAATACATGGCCGATCGGTGCGGCTATACCGACATTATTCGTAAAGCCGGTGCAACCATCCTGACCGGAAGCTGCCCGTCCAGCCGGGGTTATCCGTCAGGTGTGCGAACGGCTGCATATGACTCGGCAAAACAACGAATGTCTGCGGCACAGGAAACCGATGCCACCCTATTTTACGGATCGCGGCAGGAATGCCTGCAGTCAGCAGTCAGTGGCTTTTGGGAGGGACGATAATGCATTCAACCAAAAAAATTTTCGGTCGTGGTGCCTTGGGCGGTGTTGCTGAAGGCCCCGCATTGATAAGTCGGCAAACAATCACCGGCTGGGGCGGCGTGGATATCCATACTGGCACTGTGGTCGAGCCCCATCATCCACTTGAGGGCCGATGCATTAGAGGCGGCGTGTTGATTCTGGACGGGAGCAAGGGCTCGAATGGATGGTCGGTGTTTTTCCATGCGGCCAAAGAAGCGGGCTTTGGACCTGCCGCCCTGGTGTTTCCTAAACTTGATTCTCGTACTGCCGTCACTGCAGCTGTTCTAAACGTCCCTACGGTCACCGATATTAAAGAAGATCTATTTGCAATGATCAGACTCGGTGATTTGCTGAGAATCGATGGCGATAACGGT